>CALQQQ010000131.1 GCA_943332745.1 Opitutus sp. GAS368
AGCCGTCACCGGCTTTATGGAGGACCCAGAGGCGGTCGCCCCAGCGTGCGACCACGCCTAAGGGCTCCTTCACCGAGACGGTCGCGAGTGGGTGGGCGGATTCACCGTCGAGCACGATGATTTGATTTACCATGTCGGTCAGGCTCTCAACGGGCTGATACCATTTCTTGTCATCGCGAATCAGCCGGCCGCGTTCCGCTAGGTAGAC
Source organism: Opitutus sp. GAS368 (assembly GCA_943332745.1). The sequence continues at coordinate 209 of CALQQQ010000131.1, forward strand.
GAACGATTTCCCCGACGACGAATTCCGCCAGGCCGCCATCGCGGTGACATGGCCTGCCTGCAGGTGGACGTTGTTACGATAGCGGGCGTTTTTGTTGCCAAATTTCTTGCCATCCGTGCGGAAGACGAAGCCTTCATTCTCGCTACACCATGCGCTGAGGCCGTCGGTGGCCACGGATTTGCCGCCGGCGGCGCCTCCGGAATTAAAGCCCGGAGAGGCTTGATCATAGGAGATCGGCTTATTGAAATCTGCGGCGTAGAAATTCCGCGCATTCTCCAGGTATTGATAACAAAATACGCCCACGCCGTTGGCGCCCACATCCACGTCGCCAAGGGGGCTGTTCACTGGATCGCCAACCACGATGGGTGGTTTGGCTTCACCGGGTTTCGCCCGCCAGGCGTCCGCACTCGTGATGTAGCGAGGCGTGATGGAATGGTGTTCACCGTCGACCGCCCATTTCGCTGAGGGCATGTAGATACCCTTGATCGCATAGGTGCCTGGAGGGACCGGCATGAAGTTATCGTCTAGGCCGTTCCAGGTCTCGGTGAACTTGCCGCCATTCTCTGCGGTCACGGTCCGAACGACCCCAGCGGCGAATTGACTGATAATCCAGGAGGGATTCTTCGCGTCGACGATGGCCAGGGTGACGCGGTAGTTCTGTGGAAGTGGTCCAGTGCTGGGGAGTTCATAGCTGACGGGCACGCCGGGCGGGATGACTTGAGCCGAGGCGAGGGCAGCGAGCAGGCCAAAGAGGGACAATAGCAGGGGGCGCATGGGGATGAGCTGATGTCATTTTGCGGACGGCCCGCACGCAACCTTCTTCCGGCTAAGGCTTGTTTGGCCGGCGGGGTCCTGGAGAATTCAAGTGACCAAAGCTTGGCCTTTGGGATTACTGGTTGGAGGGCTTTAGGACGAACTTGTGCGCCGTCGTCTGGCGCAGGGTGTCGATCTTGGCTTCAAGTTCCGAGATCTGGCCGTCGAGCTTAGCTAGTTCCTTATTGCGGGCGTCTTCAAATCCCGGCCACTTGGACCAATCGGCCGGTACGTAAAGCTGCACGTCGCGCCAGCGTTTATAGAAGGCATTATTTTTAGCCAAGACCGTTGCCCATAGTTGGCGAGCCTGCTCGGTGATGGGCCCGGCGGTGAGCGTGAGGTTACAACCTGCGGCCAGTTCTTGGGCCGTGAGCACCGCAACCGGCCTGTCGTCGATGAGTAGCTGATATTTAGCGGCGGTCAGGCCGGTGATTTTTAGTTCGTAGCGGCTGAGGTCTGCGAGCACGGGGATGAGCTTGGTCACTGCTTCGCTCTGTGGGCTGAAGGGCATCGGCAAGGTCTCGTCCTTGCGGATGAAGCTGAGGCTTCCAGCTTCCGCTTTGACTTCGGTGACCTGGCAGCCAGACGAGGCCACGAGCTTGCCGGCGGCCGTCAATTCTACTTCGGAGACGGCTGCGGGGGCGCCGAGTGACTTCAGAATTGCCCAGCCCATGACTGCGTGTCCGACGTGTCCCGGGTGGACGGCGTCGCCACCGCCGATAAAGGCTGTGGGGTTGGCTTGGCGGGCGCTGAGCATGACGGCCATGTACGGGTCAAATTGATCGGCGAAGAGGACGTTTTCCTTGGCGGCGATTTCGCGCAGGCCATCCGACATTTTCCGGAGCGAGCCGTTCTTTGCATCCTTATCCGGATCTGGGCGCTTTTCTTCGATGGGCTGAGGCGTCAGTAGGGCGACGCGCGCATGGTTGGCTTTGAGTAGGGCCACGAGCTGGGTCTGCTTCTCAATGTAGCCTTTATAAATACCTTCATCGTGTGCGCGGTAGCCGTGGTCATTCATGCCGAAGTCGATGGTGACGAACGTGGGCTTGAGTGGCAGCATGTCACGTGCGGCCCGACCGAGGCCACCTCGGGCGGTGTCGCCGCCCCAACCGATATTACGGAAGCTGAGTTTCCACTGCGGAAAGCGACTCAGCGTGTAGGTTTCGATGACCGTGGTGTAGAGGCGCTGCTCCGTGATGCTATCTCCCAGTAAGACCACGCGATCGCCATCATGGATGGGGAACTCCGCGGCCGTCGCGGGGCGGGTGAGGGCGGCGAGGGCCATGGCGAATAGGGCCAAGGTGGTGGATTGAGTCTTCATGGTTCGGGGTATGGGTTATTTGAGGGTAGAGTCGAAAAGGGGTAACTCCTGGGTGCTTAGGTATCCTCTAAGGCACGACCTAGCCACACCCCTTTTGTTCCCTTTGTTGAGGGGGGATCTTAACAGAGTCGCCTGCCGGGTCTAATTTAACGTCTTTTACTTCTTTTCAATCGGGGCGCTCAGGTTGGCAGCGGGGGTGGCCTTTCGGTTGCCTTAGCGCGCCGGGTATACTTACCAGAGCCATTCGAGGGCGGGGATGCGCAGCGGTCAGGATGCCACGGGTGCCCGGTTATTCCGCCCCTCGGCCGAGATGGGGTGCCAAGGTCAGATTTCGCTGACCATCCCTGTGCTCGCGCCGAAGGACTTCGCTTCAATGTTCATGTGATGAAGCATCCGGACATATAGATTCGAGAGCAGCTGGTTATTCTTGGTGTCGTAGGCGAGGTGGCCTTGGTGTTTGAAATTACCTCCCGCCAGGATGATCGGCAGGTTGTTATTGTCGTGCGAGGAAGAGTTGCCGAGGTTGCTCGCGTAGAGGATGGCGGTGTGGTCGAGCAAGGTGCGCTCGCCATCGCGACTTTGCTTCATCTTCTCGATGAATTCCCCGAAGACCTTGATTTCCGCTTCTTCAATCAAGGCGAGTTGTTCGAGTTTCGCCGGATCGAGTCCATGGTGAGAGGCATCGTGGTGGCCTAGGGTGACGCCGGGGATCTCCGGGCGCTCGCCGGTGCTAAGCGAGAGGGTGATGACGCGGGAGGAGTTCGTCTGCAGTGCGAGATGCACGATATTGTACCACTGGCGCGAACGCTCGATGAGTTGTGCGCTGGTGAACTCGCTCGTGGGGGTGGGGTAGTCGACGCGCGGCTTCGGGGTCTTGCTCCAATGTTCGTCCTGCTGCAAGGTGTGCTCGGCGTCGCGCAACGACGACAGGAATAGGTCGAGGCGACTGCGGTCAGAGCTGCTCACCCGGCGGTTGAGGGACTTGATCTGCTCGCCGACGTCGTCGAGGATGCTCTGGCCGTCTTTGACTTTTTGGAGCTCACGTTTTTCCTCGTTTGCAGTGCCGGCGATGAAGAGTTTCTTGAAGACTTGAGTCGCCCGGGTTTCAGAGGGCACGCGGACGCCGCGTCGATTCCAAACGAAGTCTCCGCCGCCGAGGTTGAGTGAGGCGAAGCGGGTCTGGTTGCCGATGTGGGAGGCGGCTTCCTGGTCAAGCGAGATACCGTTCTTGATTTCGTTGTAGCGAATCATTTCCGAGTGTACGCCGGTGAATAGGCCGCATTCGGCGAAGTGGCCGGCTGCGTAGCGGTGGGACATGCCCGAGAAAACGGTGAATTGCTCCCGATGGGCTTGGAGGCTCTTCAGGTAGCGGCTGGCTTCGTAATCACGGCCGGCTTTGGTCGGGAAGAAGTTCGGCGAAAACATTCCGAGGGGTTGGCCGATGAGCACCATGCGGGATTGCTGGGCGGCGCTCTTTTTCGCCTCGGCGGCGCTGGCCGGGATCATGGCTTCCAGGAAGGGCAGCCCGATGGCGATGCCGGAGGCACGGAGGAAGGTTCGACGGTCGAGGCGGGGAGAGGCCATGGGTTTGGTGGGGTTAAGGAGGGGGGCTTACTTGTTGAGGAAGACGCGGCTCTGGACGATCTCGTGGACGAGCGTACGGAATCCATAATTCTTCTGGCGAAGCTTGGCGACGATTCCTTCGATGACCTCGCGGTCGGCGAACTCGATGTCCGCGCCGGTGGAATAAATCATGAGTTTACTGGTCAGGCTGCGGGCCAGCTGATCTTTATCTAGTAAGACTATCTTTTTATAATCGACGATATCCTTGAAGGGGCGTCCCTCGGGGGTTTGCCCGCCTTTTTCCACATCGAGTCCGCGATACGCTACCCGGCCGCCCGCGTAGGGTAGCTTGATGATGCCAGCCTTGGTGCGGACGGGGACGCGGTAAAACTCCCGCCAATTACCGATGGGGTCGAAGTTTTCTAGGGCGAAGCCCGGCGGGTCGATGTGGTTGTGGCAGCTGGCGCAGGCGGGGGTGTCGCGATGCTTGGCGAGTTGCTCGCGGATGGTGGTGGCACCGCGGATGTCCGGTTCGATGGCGGGAATATCGGGCGGAGGCGGGGTTGGAGGTTTTCCGATGATACGTTCGAGGACCCACTTACCCCGGAGGATGGGGGAAGTCCGG
>CALQQQ010000132.1 GCA_943332745.1 Opitutus sp. GAS368
CTGCTGGTCGTCTTTATGCGCGATGACCTTGGCGCCGGCGTCGGCGAAATAGCGGCCGTCGCACATATGGTCCCAGTGGCCGTGCGTGATGAGCAGGTGCGTCAGGTTAAGGCCTTGCTTCTTGATCTCCGCAAGCAGCAGGGGGCCGGCGTCCTTCGGCGCATCGACGACGCAGCAGTCCTTTCCGTTCTCGGCGACGACGAGGTAAGCATTGGTCTCGAACGGTCCGAGTGGGGCGGCGGCAATCTTCATGAAATCAGGCCCCGAAGGCTTTGCTTAGGGCGGAGGCGATTTTTTCCGGCGGGCGCACGGCTTTGAACTCTCGGTTCACGAAGGCGTGGATGGTGAAGCCTTCGACGAGTAGCTCGCCGTCGCGCTCGACCTTATAGGTGAGCTTGAGTCGTGCTTTAGGTTTCTCGGCCAAGGTCACGGTGATGCGGACGCGATCGTCGAAGTGGGAAGGGCGGTGGTAGGTCAGGCCGGTCTCGAGGACGGGCAGGAGGAAGCCTTCTTGCTCGAGTTGACGATAGGGGGTGCCGAGCTGGTCGAGTAGGGCGACGCGGGCCATCTCGAACCAAGGCAAGTAGTTGCCATGGTAGGTGACGCCCATCGCATCGGTCTCGGCGAAGCGGACGCGGGTCTCGACGGTGGCCTGAAGCATGAGGGTTTATTGGCGTCCGGCGGCGAATTTCCAACGCCAAACAGCGTGACGGAGGCTTCTCCTTGCACCCGTGGGCTTCCTTCGCTGAAGTCGGGGGATGGGTCAGCGCGAACGCTTCGTTATCTTCCTCGTCGGCGCCTTGCTGGGCATCGTGCTTTTGCTCGGCGGCAAGTCCTGCGGCAGCGAGAAGAAGAATCAGCTTCGGGCGGTCCGCTCATCCTTGAGCATGGCGCCCATGATGTACGATTTCGCGGTCATGCAGAAGGGGTTCTACGGACACTATGTCCTTTTCGAGCAGGTCGCCGTCCAGGCCAGCGGTGCCAAGATCCGTACGCTTATCACCGGCGGTACGCGTCGCTACTCGCCGGAAGGCAAGGAACTCCCGGAAGACCACATCCTCATCAAGGAGACTTACGCCGCCGGCGTCGTCCTGGCCGAGCCGGGTCCGGTCGAGTCCTATGAATTCGCCTTCGCCGATCGCATCGCGCTCAAGCTCAAGCCCGGCCATCAGGCTACCGAGGTTACGCTTCAGTCCGGTGACGTCGCCGCCGCCTGGCCTGGCCACGAAGAATCCCTCCTCCGTCTCGACGCTTGGCGCAAACTGCCTAGTGGCCCCCCTTGGGGTAAGCTCGAGGCCTTAGTGCGCGAGTTGAACGCCCATCCTGCCGTCGCTGAAGCCCGCCTGGTCCGAATCGACTGGCAGGCCGAAGCGGATCTCATTAGGGCTAATTCACCCAAATGAGCACGACGCTGCAGCGCGAGGGTGGTCTGACCGTGGCGCTCAGCTTGGCGGTCAACGTCGTCTTGGCTGCTGCCAAACTCAGTGTGGGTATTGTCGCGTCGTCGCAGGCGCTCGTCGCCGACGGCATCCACTCGCTCGTCGATATCGCCAGTGACATCGCGGCGATCATCGGACTGAAGTTCGCGCACCTGCCGAAGGACGACGACCATCCCTACGGTCACCACCGTTTCTCGACCTTGGCGACGATGCTCATCTCGTCGCTGGTGTTGCTCTTCTGCGTCGGCCTGGCCTGGCAGTCGCTTACCGCACTCGTCAGTGGTGCCGACGTCACCCAACCTGGTCTCGCCGCCGCTTGGGTTGCCGGCGGTGCGTTGCTGATCAAGGAAGGTTTCTACCAATACGCTCGCCGTCAGGCGGAGCGGCTTGGTTCGCGTCTGCTGATGGCCAATGCCACCGATCATCGCGCTGATGCTATCGCCTCGCTGCTTGCGCTGGTCGCGGTCGTCGTCGCCAATATTAATCCCGAATGGAAGGCCCTCGATAAGGTCGTCGGCCTCGTGCTGGCCGGTTGGCTCGGTTCCGAAGGGATCAAGCTCTTCAAGGGAGCCTGCGAAGACCTCCTCGACACCGCTCCGGCCGAGCATGTGTTGCATGATCTCAGCGAACACATTCTGGCAGCCCCCGGGGCTAAAGGTTTCCACGCCTTCCGTGCCCGCCGGCTGGGTGACCGCTTCGAGATAGATTTCCACTTGCAGGTCGCCGAAGGCGCCACCGTCGCCGAAGGCCATGCCATTGCTGGCCGGATCAAGTCGGATATCCTTCGTTCGCACCCTGAGGTGATTTCGGTGTTGGTGCATGTCGAGCCGGACGCCCCAGAGCATCGCAAGCAAGACGGGCACCACGGCTTTAACGCCTGAAGCAGGGTTGCCTTCTCGTCGGCTTCGGTTGGGATGAAGCCATGAGCTTGCCCCGTCTCTTTTTCGCGCTGCTTGCGACGCTCGTCTCACTGTCAGGTGCCCCGGCGACTAACGTGGTCTTCATCTTCGCCGATGACCAGCGGGCCGACACCATTGCGGCGCTGGGCAATCCAGTCATCAAGACCCCGAACCTCGATCGCCTCGTGAAGCGTGGGGTCGCCTTCACCCGCGCCTATATGCAGGGCGGCAATCAGGGCGCGACTTGCGTGCCTTCGCGCGCGATGCTTCTTTCCGGCCGCTCGCTCGCGCAGATCGACGAGAAGCTGATGAAGCATGAGACCTGGCCTCATGCCTTCGGTGCGGCCGGCTACGCCACGTTCGCCACGGGTAAGTGGCATAACGGCCCGCCCTCGATCTCGAAATCCTTCCAGCAGGCCCGGGCGCTCTTCGTGGGCGGCATGGCCGACCCGATGAAGGCCCCGACCAGCGACATGCTGCCGACGGGGAAGCTGACACCGGCGAAGATCTCGCCGAAGCACCTGTGCGAAGAGGCCACCGACGAGACCCTGGCCTTCCTGAAGTCGCAGGATGGTAAAAAACCTTTCTTCTCCTATCTGGCCTTCGACGGCCCGCATGACCCGCACATCGTCCCTGACGATTTCCCCGTGAAGTACGACGTGGCTTCGACTCCGTTGCCGCCGAACTTCCTGCCGCAGCATCCGTTCGATAATGGTGAGATGGTCATCCGCGATGAGCAGCTCCTGAAATGGCCGCGCCCCGAGGCCGACGTGAAGACGATGTTGGCCGAGTACTATCGTTACATCTCCTTCCTCGACGTCCAGGTCGGGCGGGTGCTCGACGCCGTCGATGCCTCGCCGTACGCCGCCAATACTATCATCGTCTACGCCGCCGATTCCGGCGTGGCCCGAGGTTCGCACGGGCTCATCGGTAAGCAGAACTTGTACGAGCACTCCATGCGCGTGCCGCTCATCGTCGCCGGTCCAGGCGTCGTCGCCGACCGCAAGGCTGACGCGATGTGCTATCTCTTCGACGTGCTGCCGACGCTCGGCCAGCTCTGCGGCGTCGCCGGACCTAAGGGTTCGAACGGCCGCTCGTTCGCTGAAGTGCTCAAGGATCCGTCCCAGCCCGCCCGCCCATTCCTGATGTTCGGATACAAGACCATCCAGAAGGCGCTTAACGATGGACGCTGGAAGCTCATCCGCTACCCGCACATCGACCGCACCCAGCTCTTCGATCTGCAGTCCGATCCTTATGAGACCAAGGACCTGTCGGCCCTCCCGGAGCACGTTGAGCGCATCAAGGCCATGCTTACCAAGCTCGGTACCGAGATGAAGGCCGACGGCGACAATGACCCTCTCACCGCCACGAAGATTGTCCCCGCCGAGTGGAAGGCCCCGACCAAGGTACCCAAGCCCGGCCAGAAGGGATACTGATTAGGGATAGGGCCAGGGCTAGGGCTAGTAAGGGTAAGACCAAACAAGCCCTAGTTCTAACCCTGGCTCTAGCCCTCCTTCTTCTCGCTTACGCGGGAAGAAGGTAAGGTTTGCGACCGAACTTCTTGGCCAGCCATTCCTTGAGATCCAAGAAGTCCTTCGGCGGCTCGACGGTGATCGTGAGCGGCTTGCCAGTCTGGGGGTGCGTCAAGGTGAGCTTGTGGGCGTGGAGCATCACGCGGGGCATCGGCCAGCCGGTGTAGGTCGGGACGTCGAACTTGCCATACGTGCGGTCGCCCAGGATGGGGTGCGTGATGTGCGCGAGGTGGACGCGAATCTGGTGCGTGCGGCCGGTGTGCGGGAAGGCGCGGACGAGCGCGGCTTCGACGCCGTATTTTTCTTCCACGCGCCAGTCGGTGATGGCTTCGCGACCGTCATCCCGGACGGCCATGCGCACGCGGACGGTGCGGTGGCGGTCGATGTTGGCGTTGATGACGCCGGAGAGAAGGCGCGGGGCCTTGTCGACGAGCGCGAGGTATTCCTTCTTCGCGGTACGTTCGGCGAACTGCGCGACGAGCGCGTGGTAGGCCTTGTCGGTCTTCGCGAGCACGATGACGCCGGAGGTCTCACGGTCGAGACGGTGCACGACGCCGGGGCGGGGCGCGCCGCCGGCCGGGGCGAGTTTGCCCTTGGTGTAATGGAGCAGGCCGTGGACGATCGAGACTTCGTCCGAACCCTGGACGGGGTGCGTGAGGA
>CALQQQ010000133.1 GCA_943332745.1 Opitutus sp. GAS368
CTTCTTCCCGCCGATCTTCTCGTCCGGGTTGTAGTGCTTGAAGGCGAACGGGTTCTTGGACTTCGATCCTTCGAACTCGATGACCGGGACATTAGGGAAGTGCGACATGACTTATAGGAGGGAGGGTTCTGACATTGGAGTCCGCCCCCTTGCTGCCAAGAAAGGAATGGGGCCGGCCTATGAACAAAACGACAGGCCGGGAGACCGCATACAACTGCGCCTTGCGCCTTTGCGGGACCTGCCTAGGTTTGCCGGCATGGAGGTTGTCCACACCATCCCCGAACTGCGCGCCGCGGTCGCCCGGGCCCGTCAGGCCGGCAAGGCCATCGGGTTCGTGCCGACGATGGGTTGCCTGCATGAAGGCCACCTCAGCCTGATCCGTCGGGCCAAGAAAGAGGCTGCCTTCGTCGTGGTATCCATCTTCGTGAACCCAACCCAGTTCGGGCCCAACGAGGATTTTTCCAAATACCCACGGACTTTCGAAGACGACCGCCAGGGATGCGATGGCGCCGGAGCCGACGTGATCTTCGCACCCTCCGCCGCGGACTTCTACCCGGCCGGCGCTTCGACCTGGGTCGACGTCGAAGGCGTCTCCGCCAAGCTCTGCGGCGAATTCCGGCCCGGACATTTCCGCGGTGTCGCCACCGTTGTCGCCATGCTCTTCAACGCCGCGCAGGCGGATGTCGCCGTCTTCGGACGCAAGGACCTGCAGCAGCTCGCGGTGATCCGCCACATGGTTCGCGATCTACACATTCCGGTGCGTATCGTCGCGCACGAGACCGTCCGTGAGCCTAACGGCGTGGCGATGAGCTCGCGCAATCGCTACCTCTCCGCCGAACAACTGACGCAGGCGACCGCCATCCCTGCCGCTATGGCCGCGGCCAAAGCCCTCGCCCAAACCGGCGTCACCGATGCCGTGCGTCTGCGCGACGCGGCGCTCGCCGTGCTAGCAGCCCAGTCCGCGCTCAAGCTTCAATACTGCGAGATTATCGACCTTGAGACCATGGCGCCCGTCGCCACGACCGCCGGATTTAGCTGCGCTATCGCGATTGCCTGTCATCTGGGCGCAACGCGCCTGATCGACAACGCCGATCTTTAATCAGGCCAGGCTCAAGTAGACCGCGGCCAGTAGAATCAAGGCCCCGATCAATCGGCGGGTCATGATGGCCCGGCCGACATGTTTCTCGGAGTTGGAGAACCAATGCCCAACGACCCAGACCAAGGCGACGCTCCAAAGGCCACGGGTGTTGTAGAGGACGTTGGTGACGGTGACCTCGTGGTAGACCGCAATGCAGTAGGCGATACCCATGGCCTGAATCGTCAGCAGTAGGCCGCCGCCGAACGCCCAGACAACCATCGGTCGAGGCATCTGGCCCAATGGTGCGGAGAAGAACGGGATCAGGGCGAACGACAACGCTCCCACCGTCAAGAACATCACTGGGCCGAAATGGCCGAAACCGAAAGCCGGTACCCACAACTGCTGCATCACGTCGGTGGCCGCGAAGGCAACCGAGGCCAAGAAGGCGAAGCCGACGCTGACCAGCAGGCGCTCACGGTTCGCACGCCACTCGCCGCCCAATAAGGCTAAGGCCAGTGTCGTCAGGAAAGTGGCCACCCAGAGCTTCCAGCCTAGTTGCTCGCCGCCCGTCAGGAAGACCAAGAGAGCGACGAAGACGACCTTGGTCCCGAGCACTGGGGTCGCAATGGAGATATCGCCCCGACTTATCGCGATAAAAGTGAAGACCTGACCAATGAAGAACGCCGTCCCAGCCAAGACTGCATGGGTGATGTTGGTCGCCGTGAAGGGCTCGCCCCCATGAAGCAGCCAGGTCTGAAAAAGGACTGCACCGATCAAGTTAACAATAAAAAGGACCCTCCATGGATGCCCGCCGTCCATGGCCCGCTTGAGTGCCATCGCAGCGAAGGTATAGCCCACGGCCGAGCAAAGGGGGATGACGATGGAGGCAGGAGAACGCATCAGGCAGGCCCGAACGAACGCCCTTCCCTGCCTGCTGGCGAGTCCGAAGCAAGAAAACCACCCGACGGGAGAGCCATGACCTTGCCCCGGACCAGCCCGTGGGTACGCTAGATTCATGGGGCAATTTTCCTACAAGAATGAAACGGTCGACCCGCACCGGAAGACTCTCTCCGAGCAACTCATTTTGGACCTTCAGCATGTCGCCGACGCGCCTCTGCTCGCCCTAGCCAAGCAGATTCCGGGCGGCTACATCCACCGCAAACCCTTCCTGCGCGACTCACAGTGGCTATTCAAGAAACGCCTTGGCCACCTCACGATGGATGCGGCCGCCATTGCCGAGCATCTGCCTTGGTACGCCGAAGCGCTAAAATGTGAAAAGGCTAAGTTGCTCGAAAATCTAGACGAGATTGCCGGCATTATCGGTGGCCCCCGCACCGCCTTGCTGTGCGTGCTCTGGAATAACCAAGCCGAACAGAAGGATGTCGCCCTGCCCGCCGACCTCCTTCCGCGCCTGCTGGCCAACGCCAAGGCTCAAGCCAACAAGCCTGACGCCAAGGCCTGGAAGACGGCCATGACCAAGCTCAGTGGGGCAGCAGAAAAAGAACCGCTCGATTCCGTCGACGCTCTCGACTCCGCCGGCAAGACCGTTCGACGACTGCTGCAGGAACTCTCCCAAGGTAAAGTCGCCCGCGAAAACGAAGGCCGCCAGATCCGTCGCCAGCATACCAATGAACTCGAGGCGAAGGATGCCGAAATCCGTAAGGCCCGCGAGGACGCCAGCCGCCAGGGGCAGGAAGCCGCCAAGCAGGCGGCGGCGCTCGAGGCTAACATCGTGGCTCAGCAGGCCAAACTTGCCGCGGAAGAGATCGAGGTTGCGAGGCTGCGCGGCGAACTGGACCGAGCCCGCGAAAACGTGGCCAAGAAGGCCCGGGAGATTGCCGAAGAACTGCTCTCCGAGGAGATCCGCCCTTGGCTGGCCGACGCCCGCACCTTGAAGTCAGCGTCTGAAGAAGTGGCGAAACTACGCCAGCTCACCACAGAGACCGTCGAGAAGGTGCGCAAGGCCCAGCGCGACGCCGACCCGTTCCTGGCGAAAGAGCACGAGCTTCGCCAAGCTATCCCCCAAATGGAGGAGATGCTCAAACTACTCCGCCGCTACCTTCGTACCGCCGGACAAGCCATTCCCGAAGCGGTCACGTTGGAAAAACGTATCACCGAGCACATCGAAAGGGTGCGCTATGAGCTCGAGAAGCGCGACCAGCCCTCCGACCCGTTCCTCGAACGCATCTCGGCGAAGATCAATGGTGCGGACGCGCGCGAACTGAAGTCCATCGAGAGCGCCCTACTCCTCGCCGAGCAATCCGGGCTCGTCGACTCACGACACGCAGACCTTTATCGCCGCGACCTCCACCGCCGCCGCTCCTACATGGCGGACCGCGCCTTCCACGAGCAAAAGCAGTCTGGGCCGCTCGCCCTACTCGAACGGGCCGTCGCCACCGGCGAGAAAGCTCGCCTCGCGCTCGACGCCAATAACTTCGCCTGCCTCCGCCAGGACTACCTCGGCCTACGACTGGCGACGAAGAAGAACGCCCAAGGCGAAAGCCGGTTCCTGCTGGACGCCGCCGCCCGCCAGAAAATGGTGCAGCTAGCCGAGAAACTCGCCGATGACGCTCCGGGCCTGCATGTCTGGGTCAGCTTCGACGGTCAGCCGACCGCCCTCAAGACCACGAACTCGCGCGTCCGGGTCACCTTCAGCCGGGCCGGCGCCAAGGCGGATCACGACATCATGGACCTGGTGGCCAAGGACAAGACCGTCGAGGCGCCCTGGTTCGTCGTCAGCGACGATATCGAGGTACGCGACGCCACCGCCCGCGAAGGTGCCTACATCATCTACAACGACGCGCTGATCCAGCTCCTAGTGAATCGCGGCCTTCGGGCCTAAACAAGACGGGCGCATCCTGCGATGCGCCCGTGGGGTAAGCAGCCGATACTACGGCTTACTTCTTCTTGGCCGGCGGTGCGGTGACGGGAGGAGGCAGGACGCCCGCAAAATCCTCGGCCTTGAGGCCACGATGGAACATATTGAAGGAGTAATTGCTGGGCTTCCATTCCACAATCGGAGTGACGTCGGCCTTGAGCGGGACATCGAGACCGAGGCCCCAGAAGACGCCATTGATGACCAGCCGGCGAAGCGATTCGTCCTTGAGGTCGCTGGCGGAAGCCATGGTGGTGGTCAGCACACGGTTCTTGGTGCCGCCAGCATTAGGGACCACGCGGGTCCAGGCCACGGCCATCGCGGGCGAATTGATACCCTGTTCCTGCTTGTCGGTTGCACGCTTCTTGGAGCGCTCGCTGAGCGGGTCTTGCGGCTTCATCCCCTTAAGCACGAGGCCGCGGAGCAGAATCTGGGCGTCCGCGGGCGGGTAAGCCTCGTAGACGTCGGTGTCGCCGAAGATTTCGCCGACGCCATTGAGGACGGCGAGCTTCTCGGCGCCAGGCTCGATGGCCGTGCGGGTGGCTTCACCCTTGTGGTTGCCCCAGTGGCTGACCC
>CALQQQ010000134.1 GCA_943332745.1 Opitutus sp. GAS368
CTTCGGCTTCGATAAGAAAGGCGAGAACGACGCCGACCTGGCGAATGACTCCCTCGGCGCAGGCTGGCTGAAGTATCATCAATATTACGCCGGTATGCCGGACGTGGAGCGGGGTGCCTATCTCGGCACCCAGACGCGACATCCGGCGGAACTCAACCTGAACTACATCGAGATTTTGGTGCCGTTCGACTGGCCCGTGGGCGAATACGTCGTGCGCGTCCGCACCGCGGCGGTGAAGGACGCCCCGAAGGAGCGCCGCTTCCTCGACTTCGGTATCCACGCCCGCACCGCCAAGGTGATGGCCACCCGTGAAATCTCCGGCACGATTGAAAACCCCCAGGTCGTCGAGTTCCCCCTCACGCTTACCCGCGGCAACGCCACCTCCCGCGATAACCGTCTTGTTTATCTCCGCGAGAAAGGCAGCTGGGACGATAACGACGAAGGCGGCCGCAAGCGCAGCGAGGCCTTGAAGCGCAACGGCATCGGACCCGAACTCGCTCTCTGGGTCGACTGGGTCGAAATCGAACGCGTCCCCAACTCTGCGAAGCCGAAACCGCCCGGCTTCGTCGCCCTCAATCTCCCGCTCGACGATAAGGCACCGGCCCCGACGACCCCCGAACTCCGCGCCGCGCTGGAACGCTTCGCCACCGAAGCCTTCCGTGGCACCAAGCCGCCGGCGCCTTTCCTCGATCGCCTGCTGGCCTTCTACGACGTCCGCCGCAAGGCCGGCGATAAGCCAACAGCGGCACTCAAGGAGACGCTCGCACTCGTCTTGTCCTCGCCGATGTTCATCTACCTCGCCGAGCCGGCCCCCGACAACAAGAGGCGCGCCCTCAGCGACCAGGAACTCGCCGTCCGTCTTTCCTACTTCCTCTGGTCCGCTCCGCCCGACGCTACCCTCCGCGAACTGGCCCAGAAGGGTGAACTCTCGAAGCCTGACGTCCTCGCGGCCCAGACCGAACGCCTCCTGGCCGACCCGCGTTCGAAAGGCTTCCTCCAGCCCTTCACCAACCAGTGGCTCGGGATGGATCGTTTCGATTTCTTCGAAGTGAACCGCGCCCTCTACCCACGCTTCGACACGGGCACCAAGGTCGCCGCTAAGGGCGAGGTCCACGAGACCATCGCTCACGTGATGCGCACCAACGCGAGCCTGCGCGACCTCCTCAAGTCCGACTACGTGGTCATCAACCGCATCCTCGCTCGCTACTATGGTATCGAGGGCGTGAAGGGCGACGAGTACGAGAAGATCAAGCTGCCGGAAGGTTCACCTCGCGGTGGCCTCCTCGGTATGGCCGCCATCCACTTCATGGGCGGTAACGGCGAACGCACCAGCCCCGTTGAACGTGGCGCCTGGGTCCTCCGCAAACTCCTGCACGACGCACCGCCACCCGCTCCGGCCAACATCCCGGCACTCACCCGCCTCGCCGGTCAGGCCCTCGAGACCAAGGAACGCCTCCGCGCCCACCAAGAGGACCCGCAGTGCGCCAATTGCCACCGTAAGATCGATCCCATCGGCTTCGGCCTCGAGAACTTCGACGCCGCCGGCCAATGGCGCACCACGGACAGCATCATGGCGCTCGATGCCGCCGGCAAGCCCGACAAGAAAACGCTGAAGACTTGGAATATCGAATCGGCCGCCGCACTCTACAAGGGCCCCGCCTTCAAGGACTACTTCGGTCTGCGCGACATCATCGCCGCCAAGCCCGACGCCTTCGCCCGCAGCTACAGCGAAGCGCTCATCGAATACGCCCTCGGACGGCCCGTCGGCTTCCGTGACAAGCCCCTCCTCGACACGATGGTGAGCGAAGGCGCAGGCAAGGACTACGCCGTCCGCCAGTTCATCCACACGCTCGTCGCGAGCCGCGAATTTCATACCAAATAAAATTACCCCATCATGAGCCTCCCTCATACCCGCAGGCATTTCCTCCGCTCCAGCTCGGCCCTTGTGGCCCTGCCAGTCCTCGCGTCGCTGGGCTTCCAGCGCTTCGCCTCCGCGGCACCCGCGCCCACGCCGCCCAAGCGACTCATCTGCCTCGGCTTCGGCTGGGGTATCACCACCGAGAGCTGGTTCCCTGACGTGAAGCAGCCCGGCAAGGACTACACCCTGCCGGCCGGCCTCACCCCGCTCGCCCGCCACAAGGCCGACTTCTCCGTCGTCCAAGGCCTCTGGAATAAATACTCCAACGACGGCCACTGGGGCAGCACGATGTGGCTCTCCGGCGCCAACCGCTTCGCGGAAGCCGGCCAGACTTTCCATAATAGCATCTCGGCCGACCAAGTCGCCGCCGCCCAGTTGGGACTCTCCACGCGATTCACCTCGCTGCAACTGAACGGTGCCGAGAACGGGGAGGCCTCCGGCCACGGCCCAGGTCTTTCCATGGCCTGGAACGCCTCCGGCAAGCCCATCGCCGGCGAGAACGGCCCCGTCGCCGCCTACCATCGTCTCTTCGCGAAGGATAATACCCCCATCGACCAACAGAAGGCCATGCTCGCCCAGCGCCGCAGCGTACTCGACACGTTCGTCGAGAACGCCCGCGACCTGCGCCGCAACCTCTCCAAAAACGACACCCAGAAACTCGACGAATACTTCCAAGGTATCCGCGAAATCGAAGTCCGTCTGAGCAAAGACGAGCAGTGGCTCGGCGTGCCGCAGCCGAAGACCGACCTGCCCGAACCTCCTCCCGGTCTCGCCGGACGCGAAGAGATCAAGATCATGTACGATATCATGATCGCCGCGATGCGCACCGACAGCACCCGCGTCATGACCTACCGTCAGCCGGTCAGCACGCTCCTGACGAGCATCGGCGTAAAAGTCGCGCCACACGACATGAGCCACTACCACTCCACGATGGGCGAGAAACTCGAGGCTTCGCAGCGTCGCGACCTCGCTCAGAGCGAACTCCTCGCCGGCTTCATCGACAAATTGAAATCCACTAAGGAAGCCGATGGCAGCTGCCTCTTCGACCACGTCGCCTTAGCCTACGGCAGCAACATCCGCACCGAGCACAACCTCGACAACTGCCCCACCCTCGTGACCGGCCGCGGTGCTGGCCTGAAGCTCGGCCACAACATCATCGCCCCGAAGGACACCCCGCTCTGCAACGCCTGGCTCGCCATGCTTCGCGGCGTCGGCGTGAAGGCCGAACGCCATGGCGACAGCTCCGGTGAGCTGACCCAGATGGTGGCTTGAGCGAGGGAAGCCGCCTCAGTCTGCTTTAGGTTTTGCAACCTAAGGCCTACAGGCTTGTCCTAGGGGGATGCACCGCCCCCTGCTTGCCCTAGTCACTGCTGTCCTGGTCCTCCAAACCGAAGCCCGGGCGCAAGTGCCCGACACCTACGGGCTCGATAAAGCTCAGGCCGGGGTCGCCAAGATGACCGTCGCCGAGGGCCTGACGGTTTCGCTCTTCGCGGCCGAACCGATGGTCCAGAATCCGACCAACATCGACATCGACGCGCACGGGCGCGTCTGGGTGACCGAAGCCGCTAATTATCGCCGCTGGGCCAACCCCGCCATCCGACCCGAAGGCGACCGCATCATGGTCCTCGAAGACACGCTCGGTAAAGGCGTCGCCGATAAGGCCACGGTCTTCTACCAAGACCCCAGCATCAACGCCGCCCTCGGCATCGCCGTCTTTGGCAACGACGTCATCGTGTCCGCCTCCCCGTACGTCTTCCTCCTCCGCGACACGGTCGGCGACGGCGTGGCCCACAAACGCTATATTCTCCTGAGCGGCACGGGCGGCAAACAGCACGACCACGCGACGCATGCCTTCGTCCATGGTACCGACGGGAAACTTTACTTCAATTTCGGCAATGCCAGCTCGGAACTAAACCAGCCCATTGGCGGCATAGTGGAAGTGCCGCTGCACGGCGATAACCTCGACGCCTACGTCCGCGATCGCACGACGCACGTCAAAGACCTAGCCGGCAACACTATCAACGCCCAGCGCAAGCCCTACCAACAGGGGATGGCCTTCCGGGCTGATTATGCCGACGGCAAGCTAAGCAACTTCGAAGTGCTCGGAAATAATTTCCGCAATAACTACGAAGTGGTCTCCGATTCGCTCGGCAACATCTTCCAGAGCGACAACGACGACGACGGCAATCGCGGCGTGCGCATCAACTTCATGATGGAGCACGGCAACTACGGCTACACCGATGAAATGACCGGCGCTGGCTGGAACACTAAGCGGGTCAATATTGAGTCCGAAATTCCCCGCCGCCACTGGCGCCAGAATGATCCCGGCGTCGTCCCTAACCTCATCATCACCGGCGCCGGCTCCCCCACGGGTATCCTCGTCAACGAAGGCACGGGCCTCGGCGCTCAGTTTCAGAATCAAATCATCCATTGCGACGCCGGCCCTGGTGTCGTGCGCGCCTACCCGCTGACCAAGGACGGCGCTGGCTTCCGCGCAAGTATCACTAACGTCCTAACCTCCAAGGATCCTTGGTTCCGCCCTTCCGACGTAGCGGTCCACCCGGATGGCTCCCTGTTTGTCGCCGA
>CALQQQ010000135.1 GCA_943332745.1 Opitutus sp. GAS368
AACCCCCGCAGCCGCTCGGCCCGCCTCCGTGCCGTGCGCCGCCTCGCCGTATGAGCCCGCGCATCTTCACTTGGGTCTGCGTGTTCGCCGCCGTCGGCACTTTCGCCGTCGGGACGATCAACATCATGCGCCTGCGCGTCGAGGCCGATGCCATCGGCAGCCGCATCCAGCGCATCGAGCGCGATATCTCTTACTCTAAGAAGGAGCTCGAGACCCTTCGCCGCGCGCGCGACGAGCTCATCAACACGCTTGATCTTCAGCAGCGCATTGGCGATGCCCTCAAGCCCCCGGTCCCCGAACAGGTGGTCTGGGTCCGTTATTTCCCGGCGGTCGCATCCCCGCCCCCCATGCTTTCCGCGAGCCCCCGGATGACGGCCCGCGAAATTGCCTCCCTCTCTTGGGGTGGGCAGGGAGGACCGCGCGCTCGATGAGCCTGCCCCACGCCAGGCGAACGCGCTACCGTTTGCTGGCTTGGGTCGTTTCCCTCTGCTTCCTAGCCGTGATTTCGCGGCTGGTCTGGTTGCATTGGGTCGACGCCCCTCGTCTGCGAGCGGAAGCCCTGCAGGCTCGCCGCGTACTCCAGGAGATCCCTTGCCGCCGCGGTGAGATTCGCGACGCCCAGGATAACCTTCTCGCGGTTTCCGAAGACGTCTGGGATATCGGCGTTGACCCGGACGCTCTCGTTAAGGGCGAGCACGAACGGGCCCTGGAGGTCGCGACGATCCTCGGCCTGCCTTTCCCCAAAGTTCGCCTGGCCTTCGAGACCACCACGCGCCTCGACGAAGTCGGCGAGGAGAAGACGATCCGCTGGGCCATCCTCGCCCATGAGGTGAACGAAGCCACGATGAAGCGCATCAAGGCGCTCGGCATCAAGGGGCTCCGCGCCGAGCTGAAGTATCGCCGCAATTATCCCAAGGGCCAGCTCGCCGCGCACGTCCTGGGCTACGTTAATAAGGAAGGCGTTCCCGCCGCTGGCATCGAGAGCGTGATGAACCCGCTCCTCCTCGGCCAAAAGGGTTGGATCGAATCCGAACGCGACGGCCGCCGCCGCGAGATTACGAGTAACCGCCTCCGCGAGGTCGCGCCGGTCGATGGCAGTACGATCGTGCTGACGATTAATAGCCTGGTGCAGAAGACCTGCGAGGACGCCCTCGCCGCCGCCGCGGCCCGTTATAACCCGAAGGGTGGCATCATCATCGTGAGCGAGCCGCGCACGGGCCGCATCTTGGGCCTCGCCAATTGGCCGACCTACGACCTCAACCGTTTCTTCGATGCGAAGGCCGCGCCGATGGACAGCCAGCGTAACCGCGCGGTGTCCGACGTCTACGAGCCGGGCTCCGTCTTCAAGATCGTCTCGGTCTCGGGCGCGCTCGAGGAACGCCTCATCACGCCGAACTCGGTCTTCGACTGCGGTGCCACTACCGTCCCCTATCGCGGCCGCATGGTTTCCATGCCGGCCGACTCGCACGCCATCGGCGCCGCCGACATCCGGCAGATCGTCCGCGAATCCTCCAACCGCGGGACGGTCCAGGTCGGGATGCAATACGCTGAACGTCTCGGCGAGGACAAGTTCTTCGCGCTCATCAAGTCCTTCGGCTTCGGTGCCAACACGGGCCTGATCACCGGCGCCGAGGTCCCAGGCTTACTCATCTCGCCCCAGCGCTGGGACGGTCTGACGATTTCGCGCGTTCCGATGGGCCATTCCGTCAGCGTCACGGCGATGCAGATGCACTTCGCGATGTCGGTCGTCGCGGCCGAAGGCCTGCTGATGCAGCCGCAGCTCGTCCTGCGGGTCGAGGATCCAAAGACGAAGGCTACCGTCCTCAATTACGGGCCGCGCTCGCGCGGCCGCGCCGTCTCCGCCGCTACCGCCGCGCAGATGGCCACGCTCCTGCGCGCCGTTTGCGGAAAGTCCGGCACGGCGCCGCTGGCCGACATCCCCGGCTACGAGGTCGCAGGCAAGACCGGCACGACGCAGAAGATCATCAACGGTCGCTATTCCTCCACGCACCACGTCGCCTCCTTCGCCGGCTTCTTTCCGGTCAATGACCCGAAACTCGCGATTACGGTAATCATCGACGAGCCGCAAGGGGAGGGCGTCGGCTATGGCGGCAAGGTCTCCGCCCCGATCTTCCGCGACGTCGCGGAGAAGTGCATTCGCTGGCTCGATATCCCTCCGGTTTCCACCGTCCCACGTGCCCACGTCGCCGACCTCGGCCGATGACGCCTCCTCCTCTGATGATGCCCGCCGCCATGGAGCGCCCTACCTTCAACTCGCTGCTGCAAGGACTCACGGTCCATAGCCGCGCGGGCGACGGTTCCGTCCGCATCTCATCCATCGTCACGGACAGCCGCCGCATCCTCCCCGGCTCGCTCTTCTTCGCGTTGCCGGGCCTCCGGGCCAACGGCCATGCTTTCCTGGATGACGCGATCGCGCGTGGGGCGGCCGCCATCATCTCAGGCGAACCGGTCGGCGGCCTGCCCGCTGTTGCCGCTGCTCAGGTCGCCGATCCGCGACGCGCCCTCGCCGAGGTCGCGCGCCGTTTTTACGGCCATCCCGAAGCGGCCCTCCGATTGGTCGGCGTGACGGGGACTAACGGCAAGACGACGATCTCGACGCTCCTCCGCCACCTGTTGCAGGCGGATGGCTCGCAGTGGGGCCTGGTGGGGACAGTCCGTTACCACCTCGGCCGCCGTTCGATTCCTTCATATAAGACGACGCCGGAATCCGCCGACCTCGCCGCCTTCTTCCGCCAGATGGCCGATGCGGGCTGTGCCGGCGCCTGTCTCGAGGTCAGTTCCCACGCGCTCCATCAGGACCGGGTTCACGGTTTCCATTTTCAGGTCGCGGCGTTCACCAACCTCACGCGCGATCACGTTGACTATCACGGCGACCTCGGCTCGTACCTCGACGCCAAGTCGGCGCTCTTCGACGGACGCAACGGCTCCGTGCCCGACGTCTGCGTGATCAATGTCGACGACCCGGCCGGGCGCGTGCTCGCCGAAGCCTGCCGTCGCCGCGGTACGGTGATCACCTTTGGCGTCGCCGCCGACGCGGACGTCCGCGCGACCGACCTCGCCCTTGATACCGGTGGCGCCGTTTTCACCGTCCGGCATGACGGTCGTGCCGCTATCTTCAAGTCCACCTTACCCGGGGGTTACAACGTCTCGAACGTCCTCTGCGCCCTCGCGATGGCCGCGGCGCTCGGCCGCGATCCGCTGGCGCTCGCGCCGGCGCTCGCCGCCTTCCCCGGCGTTTCGGGCCGCATGGAACGCGTCGAGGCCGGCCAGGCCTTCCCGATCTTCGTCGATTACGCCCATACTGACGACGCCCTGCGCAACGCCTTGCGTATGCTGCGGGACATCACGCCCGGCCGCGTGCTCTGCGTCTACGGTTGCGGCGGCGACCGCGACCGCGGCAAACGTCCGGCGATGACCAAGGCCGTTGCCGACCTCGCCCATCTTGCGTGGGCCACCGCCGATAATCCGCGGAAGGAAAGCCTCGACCGGATTTTCGCCGATATGCGCGAAGGCCTCGGCCCGCTGCCGAGCGTGGAGTTCGTCGCCGACCGTCGCGACGCCATCGCCCGCGCCCTTGCCGCCGCTAAGTCCGGCGATTGCGTCGTCATCGCTGGCAAAGGCCACGAGACCACCCAGGAGTTCGCCGACACGGTGGTGCCTTTCGATGACCGTCAGGTTGTGCGTGAGATTCTTGAGCTGCGGAGGGGCGCCCAGTCGTGATGCCGACCTTCTCCTCAGCCGACCTCGCCGCTTGGGCCGGAGGCCGCTGGACCACCTTGCCCCGCGCCCCTCTCACCGGCTTTGGCACGGATACCCGCGCGCTTCGCGCCGGCGAGGTTTTCGTGGCCGTGCGCACCGACCGCCGCGACGGTCATGATTTCCTCGGTGCCGCCCGCTCGCAGGGCGCCACCTGCGCCTTAGTCGAACGCCCGGTCGCCGACGACCTGCCGCAGCTCGTCGTGGATGACTCGCTCGCCGCGCTCCGTCGCGTAGCCGCCCGCTGGCGCGCGCACTTCCCGGGTCGTGTCATCGGCGTGACGGGTAGCGTGGGCAAGACCTCGACGAAGGAGTTGCTCGCCGCGCTCCTCGGCGCTGAAGCTTTCGTCACCGAAGCTAATTTGAACAACCTCATCGGTGTGCCGCTGATGCTCCTGCGCGTCGAGCCCGGGATGCATCGCTTCGCCGTCATCGAGGCGGGCATGAGCGTGCCGGGCGAACTCGGCGTCTCCGCCGCGATCATCCGTCCTGACCTGGCAATCGTCACTAACGTCGCCGCGGTCCACCTCGAAGGCGTCGGTTCGCTGGATGTTTTAGTTGATTACACAGGATCAGCCTCGGAAACTGCAAATTATATATGGAACTTCGATGGAGGAAATGTAACACAGATTGCCCCCAACAAT
>CALQQQ010000136.1 GCA_943332745.1 Opitutus sp. GAS368
GAAGAGCTCCGCACGGGCAAGGCTTCGGCCCTCGCCGACCTTGTCACGGTCGTCGACATCACTGCCGCCGCTGCGCTCGAGAATATCCTCGGCGCCGCTTCTGAGGCCGTCGCCCTCGACTCTGCCGAATTCCTCCCTGGCATCGTCGCCAAGATGGGCGAGCGCCAGCTCGGTCGCGCCGTCTTCCAGGTCGAAGCTCCGCCTGCTTCTCGTTCGGGTTCCGCCGCTCCCAGCTGGCTCCGTGCCGCCACCACCGCTGTGCAGGCAAAGTCTCCGGATCACGCCCGCCTCGTCGCCAATCTTTTCGACGGCTGCTATGTCTGTCCGTCCCTCGGCGATTTCATCAGCTGGTGGCGCGCTAATCCGGGATTCGAATTCTTCCTCGTCGCGACCACCGACGGCGACCTCGTCGACCGCCGCGGCCTCGTCTACGCCGGCAAGCCACGTAAGGCCGCTGCCAACGCCGGTTCCGGCGTCTTCTCCCGCGAAAGCGAAATCCGCTCCGTCCGCGCCAGTCTTGAGTCTGAGAACGATCAGCTGACGACGCTTAATGAGAAGGCTCTCGGCATCCAGTCTGCGATGGACGCCAACGAACTCGACGTCTCGGCCGCCCGCGATGCCACGCAATTCGCCGCGCAGGAACTTTCCGTCGCCCAGGCCGATGAGCGCTCCGCTCGACAGACCCTTACCACCGCGGATGATCGCATCGGCCGCGAAGAGCGCCAGCTGGCCGAGATCGATAATTCGAAGTCCGAAGCGCTGCAACGTCGCGACCGCGCCCAGGTCACCCTCACCGCCAAGGACGCCCAGGTCGCCGAACTCCGTGCGACAATCACTTCCGGCGAATTCCAGCTCGAGACTGCGCGCGCTGAATCCGACCTGCGCCGCAATGCCTTGGGTGAAGCCCGCCTCGCCCACGCCGAACAGCGTCAGCGCCTCGAACTCGTCGGCCGCGAGCTGGCTGACCTTGAATCGCGCCGTGCCGAAGCCGTGGCGCGTCTGAATTCTCGTCGTATCGAGGCCCAGCAGAACGAAAAACTCATCGGCGAGCTTAAGGCTCAGGCCGCCACCGCCCGGGAGACTTCCGCCCGCCTCGCCGGCGAAATCGAGACCTCTAATTCCGGACTCAACGAGCTGCGCACCTCCCTGAACGAGACCGATGCGGCCGTCGAATCCGAAGACCGCGTGCTTTCCGTCGACCGGGACCGTCTGCGCATTGCCGATACCCGACTCAAGGGCCTCGAAGTCTCACTCGCCGAGCAGTCATCGCAGTGCGGCTTCATCGTCGAGAAGGTCCAGTCCGATCACCAGCTCGACGTCGCCGAAGTCGATTGGCGCCTCCAGCTCTGGCTCTCAGACGGCGAGCCCGAAGGCATCTCCAGTTTCGACGACCTCGAAGAGACCGATGAAGAAGGCTCCCGCCCGGCCCCGAAGGCCCTCGTTCGTCGCGGCGAGCCGACCGCCGAGGACCTCGCTTCGATGGAGTCTGCCGATTGGCCACCCCTCGTCCGCGAGATCGCCGAACTACGCGAACGCATGGCTGGCATGGGTTCGGTGAATCTCGTCGCCGTCGAGGAGTATTCCTCCCTGCGCGACCGCCATGACTTCCTCACCAAGCAGAGCGATGACCTCTGGAAGGCCAAGGAAGAGCTCACCAAGGCGATCGAGGAACTCAATCAGACCTCCCTTAAGCTCTTCACCGACACCTTCGAGCAGGTGCGTAAGAACTTTAAGTTTACCTTCGAGCGCCTCTTCGTCGGCGGCACGGCCGACCTCACGATGGTCCAAGCCGAAGACCCGCTCGAGAGCGGCATCGAGATCATCGCCCAGCCCCCGGGCACCAAGCTGCGCGGCATCTCGCTCCTTTCTGGTGGCCAGCGCACCATGACGGCCGTCGCGCTCCTTTTTGCCATCTACATGGTAAAGCCCTCGCCGCTGTGCGTACTCGACGAGCTCGACGCTCCGCTCGACGACGCCAACGTGAACCGCTTCACGGACATTATCCGCGAGTTCACCCGTTTCTCCCAGTTCCTGGTGATCACCCATAATAAGCGTACCGTCTCGGCGGCCGACGCCATCTTCGGGGCGACCATGCAGGAGAAGGGTGTGACGCGCCTCTTCTCGATGCGTTTCAATAAGGATCGCGACGAGGCCGAGCCGAACCAGCCGGGGGGCGGGTTCACGATGGCCCGCTGAGGTCGCTTGCTTTGGGTGGCCTGAGGGGTAGGATGAGGGAGTCATGCTCCGTTACCTCACCGCGCTTGTCCTCTTGCCGGCCATGGCCCTCGCTGGCGTTTCCTTTGATACGGATGTCCGCCCGATCAACCGCACCGCGCCCGGTGCGAGCTATGCCGACATGCTGGCCCGCATCATGCCAGCGGTCGTCAGCATCCGCACTGCCGAAGTCATTCCCCAGTCCGTCCTGAATCGCTTAGGCGGCCGCATTGACAAGGATAGGGTTCTGAAGGACGAAAAGACGGGCGAGACGCTCATGCCGACCGGCCTCGGTTCCGGCACAATCATCCATCCGGAGGGCTTCGTCATCACTAACCGGCATGTAGTGATGAAGGCCGACCGTACCACCGTTTCAGATACCGTGATCGTCCAGCTGCAGGATCGCCGTGAATTCCGTGCCAAAGTGCTCGGCGTCGACGCCGGCAGCGATATCGCTGTGCTGAAGATCGAGGGGCGCAACCTCCCATTCGCCAAGTTCACCGACAGCGAGAAGGCGCGCGTGGGCGATGTCGTCTTCGCCATCGGTAACCCCCTCGACGCCGGCATTACCGTCACCTCCGGCATCGTGTCCGCACTCGGACGCTCCGGCAAGCAGGGCATGGGCATGGCTTTCGAGGATTTCATCCAGACCGACGCGGCAATCAATCCAGGCAATAGTGGCGGGCCTCTCATCGATTTCGAAGGACGCCTGTTGGGCATGAATACCGCGATCAAGTCCGGCACTGGCGGTAGTATCGGCCTCGGTTATTCCATCCCAGCCAACCTCATCGTTTCCGTCGCGACGGACCTCGCGAACGGCGGTAAGGTCGTGCGTGGCCTTATCGGGGTCCAGGGGGAGGACATCTCCCTCGCCGAGTCCACCAAGCTCAATCTCGGAAAGAAGGGCGCGGTGCGCGTCTCACTCATCAGTGACGGCCTTCCGGCGGCGAAGGCCGGACTTAGGGTAGGTGACATCATCGTGGCCTTGGACGGAAAGCCTTTCGAGAATTGGAACGAGTTGCGTCTGGCGATTTCCCGCCGGAAGCCGGGTGAGGTATTGATGGTAAACTTCATCCGCGAAGGCCGCGGCTCGTTGGCACGCGTGACAGTAGCCGAGCGTGCGATTGACCGTTGAGCATGAGGGCGCTCACCACATTCCGTAACTTGACCGGCGGACGCATCCCGCCGTTGACCCGCACCGCCTTGCTCTGCGGGCTAGGCCTATTCCTTTTGACGCTACTGATCTTCAAGCCGGGCGCGGGCGGGAATGAGGCGGCTCGGCCGTTGTCTGACGGGGTCCGTCTGGTGCCCCCCGGGGACGCCCGGACTGAGAGCGTCGTCCTCTTGGATACTTCGGCCGTCTACTTCCCCGGGAAATCTACGATGAGCGGGGGTGCTCGCGCTGAGGTCGGCCAGCCCGAGGATGCCCCCTTCCCCAAGGTGGCTTCGGTCCTTCAGTTCGATCCCGCCAAGCCCTTGGGCAAGGATTCTACACTTCAGGTGCCCCGCCAGTCCGTCCCCGTGGCATCAAAGGCCGTACCCATCTCAGAAGCGGATCCTTTTTCTAGCTTCGGATCCCAGGGATTTAAAGGGGAGGGCGTCGCGCCCAGAACAGCTTTTTTCCAAATATACCCTATCGGTGGGTCTAAGAATCCAATTATAAATGGGAAAATAGACCACTTGAGTTTTAAAAACGAACTAAATGGGGTTAAAAACGACTTAAACGCCCCATTCAACTCTGTTTTTGAGGTAATTTTGAGCGTCGACTCGTTGGGGAAGGCGCCACTTGGGGGAAAGGTGCGACTTTCTGGCTCAAAGTCCTTGGATGAGGCTATCCAGCGGTGGGCTCAGAACGTCGATTGGTCCAAGCAGTTATCGCCTGGCGTTTATCGGCTGATCGTGGGCCCCTAAGTTACCCCCGGGAGGGGTGTAAAACCCTTGCAAAAATCCGCTTGACGGAGGGGTTTTCGATGGTCATTCAAACCCTTCCCTTCGCGTCTTCAAGTACGTCGACGGTTCGCCCCTGTAGCTCAGTTGGCAGAGCGCGTCCTTGGTAAGGACGAGGTCGCTGGTTCAATTCCAGTCGGGGGCTCCATCACTTTCCACACACCAAACCTAACCACCTCCTCACCACCAAAAACCATGGCCAAAGAGAAGTTCAATCGCACCAAGCCTCACGTCAATGTCGGCACCATCGGCCACATTGA
>CALQQQ010000137.1 GCA_943332745.1 Opitutus sp. GAS368
CCGAGGCACACCCGCAGTTTGCTGCCCGGGAAATCATAAAGCTCCTGCACGGTCGCCTCGATCTCCGCCTGGCCGTCGGCGGTGTATTCGATGCGGGCGGGATGCTTCTTCCGCGGCAGGATGATTTTCTCCGGACAGTAGGAATCGAGGGCCATGGACTGCTCATGCGTTAGCCAGCCGCGGACGACGCCGAAGACGGGGCGATCCCGGATATCACGATAGGCGACGGCCCCGGTGCAGACTTCTTCGATCACCATGCGTCGGGCGTCGTCATCGAAGACGGGAATCCCCAGCTCCGGACAGTGCTTCGAAAGGAAGTTCACGCGGCGGATCCAAGCGTCGACCGGAGCGTCCCACTTCTCGAGTTCGAGCCGGCCGGCGGCGACTTCCTCGGCGAGGATGCGGCTGGCCGCATCGGAGGGCGCGTCGTCGCGTTCCTTGGCTTCGAGCACCAGGTCGCGGAAGCGCCGCTCGACGCGGGTGACGACGCGACGCTGGGTGGCGTCGTAACGTACATGGTTGACGGTCGAGAACTCAGAGGGAAACAGCTCCTGCAGCCAGGCCTCTTCGATCGCGGTGGCCAAGGAGAGATAGGTCGTCACGCCGCCGCGCGCCTGGATCTCATCGACTTCGGCAGCGACCAGCAGCTTGGCGTTACGGATGGAGGATTCGCGACGCAGCTCGCCAGTCCGGCCGTGGACCAAGGCGCAGCGAAGCGTACCAGCGTCGAGCCGAACGGCGAGGCGGTCCGAAAATCCGAGTAGGAGACAGCGGCGGATGGCGGCGGGGTCGGCGATACGGTCGCTGACGGGGAGCCCCTGCCCTTCGGCGAGCCTCAGGAACTGGCGGGCGGCCTGATCGGCTTGGCGCGCGGCCTGACCATGCACGCCGAAACGATCGCACGCGTCGGCATCGAATTTCAGGTCGATCGCCTGCTGCAGCAAAGCGAGCCGCGGGAAGAAATCTGATCCGTCTTCCTGCTCGACCGAGTCGCGGGCGTTTTCGGTGCGATCGTCGACCTTACGGAAGAGGATGTCACGGCCTTGGGCCAGGCCGGCGATGCGGCAGACTTCGTAGACGCAGTCGAGTTCACCCGCGGCGAGCAACATGCGGGCATAGCGCGGATGGGCCGGGAAGACCGACATACGTCGTCCGATCGGAGTGAGCTTACCTTGGGTGTCGACGGCGCCGAGGTCCGCCAAGACGGTCAGGGCGCGCTGCAACGCCTTGTCGTCCGGCTTCTCATACCAGGGGAAGCTCGCGGCGTCGCCCCAGCCGGAAGACAACAGGAGCAGGATCGTCTCGGAGAGGTCGACGCGCTTGATCTCCGGGACTTCGCGAAGCGGACGAGCTTCGTGATCGGTCTGAGACCAGAGGCGGATGCAGCGCCCCGGACCGGTTCGTCCGGCGCGGCCGGCGCGTTGCTCAGCGGAAGCCTGCGAGACCGGCTCGACCAACAAGGTGTCGATGCCGCGATGCGGGTCGAAGCGCGCGATGCGGGCGAGGCCGGCGTCGACCACCGCGCGGACGCCCGGGATGGTCAACGAGGTCTCGGCGACATTGGTCGCCACGATGACCTTACGGCCGGGACTGGGCTTGACCGCCCGATCCTGCTCTTCGGGAGGCAGTTCGCCATAGAGTGGCAGGATGTCGACGCCGCCGGACTCAGGCAGATTACGTACCGCGGCGATGGTGCGCATGATTTCATACGAGCCAGGCATGAACACCAAGATGTCCCCTTCGCTTTCTTCCCTCAGGACGCGCCTCACCTGTTCGGCGGCGGCGTCCCAGATCGGCCGGGTCGAATTGCGCGGCATATGCGTGTACTCGATCTGAACGGGATAGGCGCGACCATCGGCGGCCAAGGTCTCGGCCGAGCCGAGCCACTTCGCCACGGCTTCGGTGTCGAGCGTCGCGGACATCGCCATGATCAGCAGGTCAGGCCGGTGGGTCTCCTGCAGTCGACGAGCGAGGGCCAGCGCCACATCGGAGTGCAGATTGCGTTCGTGGAACTCGTCGAAGACCACCGCGCCCACGCCCTTGAGTTCGGGGTCCGACGCCATCTGCCGGAGCAAGAGCGCCTCGGTCACGAACTTGATGCGCGTCTGCGCGGACTCGACGCGTTCAAAGCGGATCTGGTAGCCCACTTCGCCTCCGAGCCGGACCTCGCGTTCTTGCGCGATGCGCGCGGCCAGCAGGCGGGCGGCGATTCGGCGCGGCTGGAGGACGACGATCTGGCCTTGGACAAGATTCAGGTCGAGGAGCATCTGCGGGATGCGCGTCGACTTGCCGGAACCCGTAGGAGCGCGCAGCACCAACCTGCGTACGCGTCCGCAGGCGGCGACCAGGCCGTCCTGAAGGGAATCGATGGGCAGGGGTTGCTTCATGTCACGTCGAGGGCGATGAGGCGGGCGCTCGCCCTGCCCTCCCGCACCGTAATCCGGGCGACCGTCACGGGAAGGTTAAAGCGACGAGGTCCGGCGCTACCCGGATTGAGTCGTAGCACCGAGCCGTCCTGTTCGATCTTCGGGACATGCGTATGCCCGGTGATCACGATATCCGGACGAAACGTCCCCTCGTCGACGGGCAGATGCCCATGGTGGACCAAGATACGCAAACCGCCGACGACCTGCAGGGAGGTCAATGGCAGCGTCTCGTCATCATCGCAATTGCCCGCGACCGCTTGGCAAGGGGCGAGCTCCGCCAGTTGTGGCAAGATCAGCGGACCGCACACATCGCCGGCGTGGAAGATCGCGGCGCAGCCTTCGAGCGCGATGAGGGCCTCGGCGCGCAGCCGGCCGTGCGTGTCGGAGATGACGCCGATCTCGATCGACGGCTCCACGGTCAGAGCGGGCGACGGAGCTTCCCGGCCGGGATCGGTCGCAGAGCCGTGAAGTCCGCCCCGATGGTGTCCTTGAGCTTGTCCTTGAGGCCGGGCGGCAAGGCGTTCACGGCCTCCAGGAATTCCTTGTCGCCCGGGAACGCCGTCTTGCCGACTTCGGCGACCGGAAGGCTGGCAAGGGCCGAGTCAGGGAACGAAAAGTCGGGGCGGCGATCGGAGTTGCTCGCCTCGGCCTCAGCGGCTTCGACGTCCAAAGGCGGCAGGGATTCCTCGAGGAGGCCGGAGTCCTCGATCGGCACGTCGACGACGCGCGAAGGGGTCGGCACGGCGGCCGGAGCGGATTCGACGACGGGAACGGTCGCGACGGGTTCAGGCGCCGCCAGTGCGGCCGCCGTGGTCCTTATTTTTTTTTGGCCGGGCTCCCGAGGGAGACCAGCTGCGGCGGCGGCGATGTCTTTGATGAGAAGGTCTATCGACCGCGACCTACTTTGCTCGATCGCCTTGAGGAGCGTCACCTCGAAGTTGGCGCGAGGCGAAAGCCCTTGGCGAATCCCGTTCTCCCCTTCCTGCAGGCATTCGAGGAGACGCACAAGCTGTTCGGTGGCCAGCGGCGCGCCGAGCTGGGCGGAGACGCCGCCGGTGCGGACCGAATCAAGCGTCGCGGCACGCACGCGGAGCTGGAGATCGGCGAGCACGCGGAGCAGGTCGCGCCCTTCGGCGTGGAAAGCGTCACAGAGCGCGAGGACCTTCTTCCCGTCGCAGGTGGCGATTCCTTGGCAGAGGTCCGTGACCTGCTGGACGGAGGCGAGGCCGTAGATGGAAAGCACGTCGGCTTCGGTGATCTTCTTGCCCGCGAAGGAGATGACCTGGTCGAGGATGGACTGGGAGTCACGCATGCCGCCGGAGGCGAGGCGGGCGATGGCTGTGAGGGCATGCTGGTCGGCAGCGACGCCGTCAGCCTTCACGATACGGGCGAGCTGCGCGGCGATGACCTCCTCGGAAATGGGGTGAAACTCCAAGCGCTGACAGCGGGAAGTGATGGTCGGCAGGATCTTGTCCGCCTCGGTCGTCGCCAAGATGAACTTCACCCAGGGCGGCGGTTCTTCGAGGGTCTTGAGGAGCGCGTTGAAGGCGTCTTTCGTGAGCTGGTGGACTTCGTCGATGATGAAGACCTTGAACGGGCAGCTCGTCGGGGAGAACTGACATTCGTCGCGGATCTTCTTGGCGTCGTCGATGGAGCGGTTGGAGGCGGCGTCGATCTCGACCACGTCCAGGCAGTTGCCCTGCTCGATCGCCAGGCAGACCGGATCATCGAGGGAGAAATCGGGCTTAGGGCCCCCGGCGCAGTTCAGGGCCTTGGCCAGGATGCGGGCGGTGGTCGTCTTTCCTGTGCCGCGGGGGCCGATGAAAAGGTAGGCGTGCGCCATGCGCTTCGTCTCGAGCGCATTGCGGAGGGTCCGGACGATATGCTCCTGTCCGACGAGTTCGTCGAAACGGCGGGGACGCCAGCGGCGCGCGATGACCTGGAAGCCGGGTTCAGACACTGGCGACTAGGTAAGGACGGGCCGAAGG
>CALQQQ010000138.1 GCA_943332745.1 Opitutus sp. GAS368
CGGCTCGGAGAGCCGTCCCTACCTAGTAAAGGAATCATGCATCATCGGCGGCCAGGATCATTTCGTCGCCGCTGGGTAGGGCGGGCTCTCCGAGCCCGCCGTTGGCCCGAAGGAGATTCGTACCTCTGTCCGCGAACGGACGGCTCGGAGAGCCGTCCCTACCTAGTAAAGGAATCATGCATCATCGGCGGCCAGGATCATTTCGTCGCCGCTGGGTAGGGCGGGCTCTCCGAGCCCGCCGTTGGCCCGCAGGAGATTCGTACCTCTGTCCGCGAACGGACGGCTCGGAGAGCCGTCCCTACCCGGCGGCAGGATATCGAGTCGGCCTTACTTCTTCTCCACCAGCCAGCGCATCGCAGCGAGTTCGCCCTCGGCTTTCACCTTGGCGACATACTGCGACTGCGTCGCGGCGTCGGCGGTGGCTAACTTCTCGCCGAAAGCCGGAGCCAGGGTGCGGATCTCGAGCAGCCGGGTATCAAGCGCATCAAGCCTTTCGCCGGCGGTCTGTCCGCCTGGGCCTGCTTGGGTAAGCGGATCGAGCTGCTCCAGGAACTTCTTCTCAATGACGATACCAGTCAGCTGATCGATGAGGTAGGTGCTTTGCTCCTGGAGGCGCTGACCGAGCGTGACGCCGATGATCACCGTCGGCTCAGCGGCATCGAAGTCGGCGGTGCGGATAAACTCGTCCTGCAGCTGCTTGAGATTATCCGAGACATCCCGGACCGATTGGAGGTGCTCGAGCGTAGAGGAGAACATCGCTGCGGCGAACGCGGCGGTC
The DNA here is from genome assembly GCA_943332745.1 of Opitutus sp. GAS368. The sequence continues at coordinate 779 of CALQQQ010000138.1, forward strand.
GGCTCATAGCCAGTGGCGAGATAGGCCTGTTCGGAACCGGCGATGATCTGCTGCGTGAAGTCGGCGTAGAGGGGATTGTCCAAGGACTGCACGAGCGCGAGACCGGCGGCGCCGGCATCGCCCGTCAAGAAGGCCTGATGGGCCGCAAGGTAATCGCCGAGCGAATTACCGGGCGCGGCTTCGCGAAAGGCGACGAGTGCCGCCGACTTCTCTTCCGGCGTCTCGCCGCGGAGCGCGAGCTCCAGCTGGGCGGCGGGATTCTTGGGGTCGGCCTTGGCGGCCTCACGGGCGAAGCTAAGGTCCTTGAGCAGGCGCGAGGCCGCGAGCAGGTTCGTCGTGCTGCGGCCATGGTTCTTGAGGAACGCTTCGACCTCGAGCTGGTTGAGCTTCGGCACCTTGCCCGCCATCATATCTTTGATTGTGACGCCAATCCGCTTGGGCGGATCCTTCAGCTGCGGGATGATGTCGGCCGCCGAGCGCGGCTTGATTGCGGCCTGCGCCGCAGTCTCCGTCGGCTTACGCAGCAGTTCCCATTTCTTGCCGCGCACGACCCAGACGCCCATGGCCACCAGGCCAAGGACGACGGCAATCTGCGCTAAGCGGCGAAGGGGCATCGGACCGGGACACTAGGGGGCAGGTGGGCATGTGGGCAAGGGGGCATGGGGGAATGCCGAAGGTGGTGGCGGTTAGCGGATAGCGGTTGGCGGATAGGAAGAGACAGCGGGTAGGGACGTGATTGCCATCACGTCCGTTCGCGGGCGGACGCAGGAATTGCCCGCAGCTGGCTAAGACCCGACGACTCCCCGGCTCCGGCTTCGAATGGCGGCGATGGCAATCGCCGCCCTACCCATGTCAGGTTTTAGCGGTTAGCGGTTGGCGGTTAGGAGATGGAAACAAAAAGGGCGCCCGTAGGCGCCCTCTTGTATTCCCCGTGTCAACGTGTCCCCTTGCCCACGTGACCCTCGCAGGCTCCGCCCGCGCTCAGATCTTCTCGAGCGACCAGGGCTTACGGAGTTCGCGTGAGAGCATCGCGGTTGCGCCGGCGTCGTCGATGAACTTACCCGCGGCGCCGTCGACTTTGAGCTTACGGCCGGTGAACACCGCGGCGTTGCCGAGATGGCCGATGGTCGTGGTGTGGTGCGCGGCCATGACGTGCGAGATCGGGCGACGGCGGGACTGCACGCAGTCGACGAATTCCTGGAAGTGGTCGGTCGTACCGGGGCAGCGCCAGGCGTCCGGACCGAGGTCCTTTTCCCAGAGGCCGGCGATGGAGCACTTCTGGCTGCCACGGTTGACGAAGAGCTCACCCTTTTCGCCGATGAAGCGCATGCCCATGAAGGAGCTGCTGACCGACATCTTGAAGCCGTCCGCATAGCCCACGGTGTAATCGTAATCGGCGTGGGTATCCCAGGGGCCTTCCCGGAGTTTGCCCGAGCCTTCGACGGAGACGGGGAACTCGGCATCCTTGGCCATCGCCCAGGCGGCGATATCGGGGTGGTGGCAGACCCAGTCAAGGAGCATGCCGCCGCCAAAGTTCATGTTCCAGCGCCAGTGGAAGTGGAAGACGCGCGGGTCGTAGGCGAACTCGGCGGACGGGCCGACCCACATGTCGTAATCGACTTCGCCTGGAGCCTTCTCGCCCGGCTGCGGGGCGGGCGGCATGGTCTGCTTGTTCGGGCCCGTGCCGACCTCGACCTTGATGATCTTGCCGAGCATGCCGTTGCGGACGAGTTCGACACCGCGGCGGAAATTCGGGGTGGAGCGCTGCCACATGCCGGTCTGCCAGATGCGACCGTTTTCCTTCACCGCGTCGGCGATGGCCTTGCCTTCGGCCCAGGTCTTCGCGAGCGGCTTCTCGCCGTAGACATCGATACCGGCGCGGAGGAGTGCGCAGCTGATGACGCCGTGCCAATGGTCCGGCAGGCCATGGACGGCCGCGTCCGGCTTTTCCTTCGCAAGTAGCTCGCGGAAGTCGGTGTACTGCTTTGGGGCCGCCATGCCTTTTTTGACGACAGCTTCGGCAGAGGAGGCGAGGACGCGCCTGTCGACGTCGCACACGGCGATGACTTGGACGCCTTTCTTGGACATCAGCTGGCGCATGTCGCCGCCACCCTGGGACTTCAGGCCGATACCGACGAGCTGGAGGCGGTTGCTCGGAGCGACCGTGCCATCTTTACCGAGCGCGGAGGCCGGGATGATGGAAGGGAAGCCGAGGAAGGCGCCGGCGAGGGCGGAGTTCTTTAGGAACGAACGACGGTTCAGTTGGGACATCGGATTAGGGGTGGGTAGGGGTAGGACAGGTGTAAGGGGAGAAACGTTCCGAGGAAAGGAGGTTTCCTGAGGGCTAGGGCCAGAGCTAGGGCTCGGGCTAGAAAAGAATGCGCTCAAAGGGAAACCGGAGACCGGATGGTTAGCTGGGGATGCATTGGGTAGGGATGCGATTGCTATCGCATCCGTTCGATGCCGAAGGAGGGGGTATCCTCGGGTTTTAGCTAGGTATATTGACCTCTTGTCTGCGTCCGCGAACGGACGTGATGGCAATCACGCCCCTACCCCGGTGGTGTCTACTTGCTCTCTCCTATCCCAACCCCTATCCCTGTACCTACCCCTCACTAGAACCATGCGCTCCCTCATCGCTCTCCTCCTCGCCTCCGTGGTCGCTCTGGCCGCCGAGCCTAACCGCGCCCTCGTCTTCTCGAAGACTGCCGGCTTCCGCCACAAGGACTCGATCCCGTTGGGTAACGAAGTCCTCGCGAAGCAGTTCAAGGCTGCCGGCCTCGAGGCCGACATCACCGAGGACGCCGCCGTCTTCACCGCCGAGAACCTCGCGAAGTACCGCGCGGTCGCCTTCATGAGCACCACGGGTGACATCATGGGCGACGTGGCCGCGAAGGATGCCACCAAGGAAGCTAAGGACGCCGCCGCCAAGGCCGCGCTTCCTCGTCGCGCCGCTTTCCAGGCTTGGCTCGAGAACGGCGGTGCCTTTGTCGGTGTGCATGCCGCCTCCGATGCCGGCGCGGCTGAGAAATACTGGCCTTGGTTCGCCAACATGATCGGCGGCCTCTTCTCCGGTCACCCCGCCCAGCAGGTCGCTGTCCTGCGCCCGCTCGTTAAGGATCACCCGGCTAACAAGCACCTCGGTGCTGAATGGAAGCGCAAGGACGAGTGGTACTCCTTCCGTAATCTCGCCGCTGACAACCTCGTGCTGCTTGAGATCGACGAAAAGTCCTACACCCCTCAGAAGGGCAAGGAAATGGGCGAACACCACCCCATGACCTGGTGCAAGGACGTCGGCAAGGGCCGCATGTTCTACACCGCACTCGGCCACACCAAGGAATCTTTCACTGAGCCTGATTTCATTCAGCATCTCAATGGTGGCCTGCTCTGGTCGCTGCGTAAGTAAGCGAGCGCGCTGACGCTACTCGCGGTGAACTGCTGGCAAGCTGGCAGGCTGCGAAGCAGAGGATAGGGGCCGCCTTCGGGCGGCCCTTTTTGTTTGGGTAGGGCGTGGCTCTCCGAGCCCGCCGTTGAGCCGATTGACGTGCGTAACTCCGTCCGCGAACGGACGGCTCGGAGAGCCGTCCCTACCCAAGGC
>CALQQQ010000139.1 GCA_943332745.1 Opitutus sp. GAS368
ACGCGATCGAGATCAATGATGAAGCTACGCATGTAGAAGTTACGACGTAAGGGTAGGAAGACGTGGGTTCGACTCCCACCACCTCCACCATTTGAGAAGCAACAGCCTGCGACCACCCGGTCGCAGGCTTTCTCCGTTGGACGATTTCGTCACCCTGCCCTCTGACATGGCCGAATCGCCCGAAAAACATCTGGACCATCGCTTGAAGGCTACCCGCTCGGCGACACGCTGATAACCATGCGCCCCTTACTCCTGGCCACCCTCGCCCTCTTCGCCGCCGTAGCGAATGCAGCCGATCGAACCAAGCCGAACGTGGTCATACTCCTGGTCGACGATCTCGGCAGCGGCGACGTGAGCTGCCTCTTCCGCGACGTAGTTAAGACCCCGAATATCGACCGCCTCGCCAAGCAAGGAGTGAAGTTCACCTCGGGCTATTCGACAGCCCCGCTCTGCGGACCCTCCCGCGCCGGCTTCCTCAGCGGCCGCTACCAGCAGCGCTTCGGCTTCAACGGTAATCGCGACGGCATTCCGACGAACATCCCGCTGCTTCCTGGCCTGCTAAAATCGGCTGGCTACCGGACGGCCCTCTTCGGGAAATGGCATAGCACGGGGCCCATGCCCCACGAACGCGGCTGCTTCGACGAGACGCTGGTCTCAGCCACCTCTAGCCCTTTCATCGACTACTTCCACCCTAAGCTGGCGCGCAACGGCAAGGTGGAGGTCTTCCAGGAATACAGCACCGACCTCTTCGCCCGCGAGGCTTCCGAATTCATTCGCCGAAACGCCGACCGACCCTTCGCGCTGACGGTCACCTTCAATGCGCCGCACATTCTCCGCACGACGAAGGATGCGATGGTGCACCTGAAGGATCTCGAAACGGGACAGGCCGCAGGCAAGGTGGTCGATACCCCTAAAGTCTTCACGGCCCGCCCGGGTGAAGCCGCCCGCCACGCCGCCCAATTCCCCGGCGACACCGCCCGCGCCGACACGGTTGCGACGATCGTAGCCTTGGACGAAGCAGTCGGACGTATCCTCGATCAGCTGAAGGCTTCCGCACTCGAGCAGGACACACTGGTCTTCTTCTTCGGCGATAACGGCGGCCATCCTGAACTCCGCAGCGAGAACACTCCCCTGCGTGACTACAAATGGAACCTCTTCGAAGGCGGCATCCGCGTGCCCTTCCTCGCGCGCTACCCGACGAAGTGGTCGGCCGGCCGCGACTTCACCCAGCCCGTGAGCGCGCTCGACATCCTGCCGACCTGCCTGGCAGCGGCCGGCGTACCGGCGCCGGCCGGACTCGACGGCGTCGACCTGACGCCCTTCATCCGCGGCGACAAGCTGGAGGCCCCGCATGAACACCTCTACTTCTCGATCGCCAAGCAAGCGGCTATTCGCGCGGGTAAATGGAAATATGTCCGCGATCAGCAAGGAGGTCAGCACCTCTTCGACGTCGAAACCGATGTCAGCGAATCAAAGGACCTCGCGACGATCGAACCAGCCCGCCTCAAGGAACTGGCGGACCGCTGGGAAGCCTGGAACCTGAAGGTGCGCTCCGAAGCGAAGTAAGGACGGACCTAACGCCGCGGCCTGACGAGCACCAGTTGGTTCACGCGGTCTTCGGCGATCCAGCGAATAGTACCACCCAGCCGCGGGACGAAGAAGTTATCGATGATGCCGACGAAATGAGCGCCGCCGACTTCGGCCCGACCGACTGCCACTACCTGATGACCCCAGCTGAGCTCCGGCTTGCGTGGGAGCAAGACCATGCACGACAACAGCACTGGCCGGCCGGCGGAAAGTTCGGCAGCCAGGAGCTGACGATCGTAGCCGGAGACCCCCACATCCACATTCACGCCGCGCTCATCGGCGTCGGCCTGCATCGCTTCGGCGAGCGCCGCCGGAAAGGATCCCGTAAGGGACATCTTACCGTCCGCATAGCCCTCCTCATCAGGAATCACGCTCATCGGCATCCGACCCCGCAACCGGCGCACCAAATCCTGCTCCCCTGCCCCACCCCATGCCGCCATGCGTGGGCGAACCGACCAGAAGGCGATGAGGCTTGCGCCCGCCGTGGGTACGCAACCGGAAGCGACGAGCGATCCGTCCGGCGCCTTCATCGGAAACTGCTGGATGGGCGGAACTCCCGACAAGGCGAAGGCCTGCACCGCCGTCACTTCACTTAGCCCCTCGACACTGAAGTCGATGAGCCGACCGTCATCCGTCCAGGCCAGATAACCCGCCGCCCCCTCGGAGCAACGCAGAGTAGCCCACCAGAACGGACGTCCCTGTCGCTGCCAACGCGAAGGCTGAGGCTGGACTCGGCGCACCTCACCGACTTCAAGCAATCGGATAGGTGCGGGAACCAGCCCGGCGGCCCGGATTGTCGCCAGATGCGACTCCGCTTGGACGACTTCTGGCTTGGGCTTGGCGCACCCGAAGAGGAAAGCGGTGAGGACGAACAGGCCAGCGCGTAGGATCGTCCTCATCTTGGCTCAGCGCTTCCTATACACCTCGAGCCGGCAATCGTAGCCGCCGAGGTCGACGGTGCGGCTCGATTCAAGACGTAGGGTCGGGTCAACGGACGAGAGACGTAGCGGATTGATGAAGACGAGTCGGCCGTTCGGACGCAGGACCTCGGACGCGATCTTAAAGAGGTCGGTGAACAGGCCATGCATGTTCGGCACGCGCACGCGACGTCCCAGCGGAGGATTCGAGATGACCAGTGACACCTTGCCGCGATCGAGCTCGGGGATGCGCACGATGTCACGGAAGTCAGACGTGTAGAACGCGGCCTTGGTACCAGGCAGTTTGGCGGCTTTGTAGTTGGCCTCCGCGATGGCAATCGCGGCCGGGTCGATATCGGTGCCGACCACCTGCCCTACCCCGCCAGCCAAAGCGGATTCGATGAGTTCCAGCCCAGACCCGCAGAACGGATCCCAGACGATCTCCTTGTCCTGACGGCCGGCGACGCGCACGAGGCAGGCCGCGAGCGGCGGGTGCGAGGCAGCATTGACGGCGTCGGTACGGTAATAAAGACGGGGATTTGGCGAGATGCGCGGGCGCAGTTCGACCAACGCGCGAAGTTCGTCGAAGTGGACATCGACGGACCACGGGGATTCGCGGGCATCGTTAAGGACGCGCGGATTCAGCTCAAAGGCCTTCTTGGCGACCTTAGCGACGGCGTCGTCATGATTCCCTTCGGCCACCATGCTGAGACGATAGCGGGCCGCGCCCTGCGTGAGCGCCAGCATGAGTTTCTCGGTGAGCGGCGACGCGATGGCTTTGGCGAGCACCTCAAGTGCTTCGGCCGAACCTGGCTCGCGGATAAAGGCGAGGAAGAAGGCGGCGGTGTCGAAGCAGCGCAGCTGATAGAGTTCGGCGAGCGTGAAGGCATCCTTCGGCTCGACGACCACGAAGCAGCCGCGGACTTCGACCACGCGGAACTTGCCGCCGCGGCCTTCGTCCTCGCGCACTTCGTCGGCCACGATGGACTCGAGTCCCTTGCGACAGCGCAGGTGTAGACGCAGGCCTGGCTGCTTCGGTATGATGGCATCAAGCCGCACGTTGCTCGGGCCGCCCTGACGGGCCACGCTCGCGCGGACCTTCTGTTCGTCGATGAGCTTCTCGCCGGAACCTGCGACCGCCTTGAGCGTCGCCGCGCCGCCAATCTTCTCGAGGGCGGAGGCGACCTTCTTCTTCTCACGGTCGACGTCGGTCGTTTTAAGGATATCGATCAGCTTGCGCTCCGACTCCTCATCACCACCCAGCTTCGGGATGGCGGCGGTGGCGTAGCGGCGAATCTTCTCGGAAGGGTCCTTCAGGAGACTGATCATCCAGGCCTTCACCGCCGCCTTCATCTCTGGATTGCGGGAAGTCGTGAAGACCACGCCCACCGCACGGACGAGGGCGACCTGCTGGTTCCGCTCCTTGGGCCCGAGCTGGTCGAATTTGGGGACCTCGACGTTCCAGAGCTGGGCCGCTGGCAACTCGCGCAACTGGCGGTAAAGGTCGTTGTCGGCTTTCATGGCTTGGTAAGTCGGGCGGGCGGGCGGCAAAGTCAAGGGAGACGCAGGTGGACAGGCTAAGGCGAACAGCGGCCAGTAAGAGCAATCGCGTGTCGCACTTTGGGCGTTTTCCTAACAAAATTAACCAAAAGTAGACGTGCGTTTGTCCGCGCGGGAAGTTGGCACGAAAACCCGGTTCCACCCCCCTCCGGCCAATCCATAAGTTGCCTTTGACAGGGGGGGATTATTGCCCACTAGATTTAGGCGTCTTGCGGACTCCGCCAAGGCACCCGGCGGCCTAGCCGCCAGCCCATCCGACCACTTTTGCCCACACCAGAAATGAAGAATCCCGGACTTCCCGAAAAACA
>CALQQQ010000140.1 GCA_943332745.1 Opitutus sp. GAS368
GCGACGAGGTCGCCCTTGGTGCCGACCGGAGAATCGTCGATCATGTCGAAGGCCGTCTTCGGGACCGCCCCGCCCTCTTCCTTGCGCAGGCCCATGCCGAGCTGGCGCGGGAGGATGTCCTGCTCTTCGTCGCGGCCAGGATAGCCGAGGCGGTGGAGGAGCATGAAACGGTCGAGCTGCGCTTCCGGCAGTTCAAAGGTACCGGATTGCTCGACGGGGTTCTGCGTCGCGATGACGAGGAACGGGGTCGGCAGGCGCATGGTCTGGCCACCGAGGGTGACCTTGCGCTCCTGCATGGCTTCAAGCATCGCACCCTGCACCTTCGGCGCGGCGCGGTTAATTTCGTCGGCGAGGAGCAGGTTCGTGAACACTGGACCGCGATGGATGCGGAAGTCGCCCGACTTCTGGTCGACGACCTCGGAGCCGACGATGTCGGACGGCAGCATATCGACCGTGAACTGAATGCGACGGAAATCCAGGGCGATGGCCTTCGCGACCGTGTTCACGAGGAGCGTCTTTGCCAAGCCAGGCATACCCTGCAGGAGCAGGTGTCCGCCGGTGAGGAGTGCGATCATGACGCGCTCAACGACGACATCCTGGCCGACGACGACCTTGCCGACGCGCGTGCGGACGTCAGCGACGAACTGGTGGGCGGCCTGCACGGCCGCGGGATTGGGAGGGTTGTTCATTTTTTAAGGGGTAGGGATAGGGGTGGGGGTAGGAACATCAGGCAAGGTTCAGCGGAGTTGGCGGAGCCATTTTTCCGCGAGGGTCTTCAGGTCGACTGAAGATAACGTGGCCGTGCCGCCGAAGCAGCCCGTCTGCACACGCTCAATGTCCTGCTGCAGGTCAGCTTTCTGAGCCGCGGTGAACTTCACCAGCGGGCTCGTACCCAACTTGCGCAGCAAGGCGACGACAGCAAAACCGTCGATCGACGCGGGGAGCTTAAAGACATCACGGGCGCGCGGAGGGCGCGGACCGGTGTCGCGCTTGCGGAGAATCAGCCAGGCAACAAACGCCAACAAGACGGAGACACCGATGTACAGGTACGCGGTATAGTCTTCGGCCATCGGCGGGATGTAGCCCGCACCTTGGGTCACCTTGACGCGGTCCAGCAGGACGGACGCCTTGGAGAGCACAATCGGATCGATGTCCTGGTAAGTACGCCAGACGGTGGTCGTGTTCGCAGCCTTGAGCGTTGGGAACGGCACGTCCGTCGCCTTGTCCGCGGCCCGGATGGCGTCACCATCCAGCGTACTCGTCCACTTCCGTTCGGTGCGCGGGGCCACCTTCTCGCCCCAGGTATTGAGTTCCTTCACCATCAGAGGGTCGATCACCGTCACCTGACGGACTTTCGCCAAGGCGGAAAGCGGCGCGAGGTCGAGGAGGTCGTCGAGCTCCGGCACGAGGCCGGAGGCGGTCGCGGCGACTTCGAGGCTCAGCGAGCCGTTGATCGCGAACTGGCGCGTATCGAGGGTCTGCGTGACCTCGACCTTGTCGGCGGGACGTACCGCCGCCTTGCCGCCCGCGACCTTGAGCAAGGTCTCGGCGGAAGTGGCCGGAATCGTCACCGGTCCGCTGAGGTCGATGAAGCGGAGCTCCATCTGCACCGGCGGGATCTTATCAACGCTGGCGTCCTTGGCGCGGACGAGTACATAGGCGAGCGGGGTCTCCTCCCAACCTGGGCGGGCGCTTGGACGCGACTTCACATCGGGCGCAGCGAAGGTGATCGAACGAATGTCGAAGAACGGCGCGAGTCCCTCGGTGAGCTTCTTCTCGAATTCGTCACGCGGACCCAGCGGCTCGGCTCCTTTGGCCGCCTGCGCACCACGGCGCTTCGAGGCGGCCGCAATGGCAATGGCGTCGTTACTGAGATACTGGCCGAAGCGGGCCACGCGGCCCATGGCCTCGGTGTGCAAGACGCTCACGATAAGGCCGAATTCCTGACCGACGCCCACGGTGTTAGGACCGTCGACGCGCGTCTGGACGCGAATCTCGCTCAGAAGCTCGTCGAGGTAGTCAGAGCGCTTCTTCAGACCGAGGGAGAACGGGTCGTCCTTGGTGACCACGAGCGTGCTGGCGAGGTAGCGGTACTTCAGGTCCTCATGCAAAGGATTGTTGGTGTCGTTGAGGCGGCCGTTGAGCGACTTCGCCAACTGACCCATGTGAGTGGGCGCCATTTTGCCTGGCAGCGCGAGGATTGCGGCGCGGATCTGGCCGAGGGCCGCGCGGTTCATCGGGCGGCCGAGGTTGACCTGCCCAGTGCTGCCGATGCCGAGGACAGCGTTGAACCAACTGAGGTAAGGGTCGATGGTCAGCTCGTTGCCCTGCAGGCGGACAACCTGGCGACCGTAGGCCACAGCGGCGCGCTGGAAGTAGTCCTGCGACCGCAACGTCTTTTCCTTCGCCGCGACGAGGCGCTTGGCCGGCTCGAGCGGAGCCAGGTCCTGGAAGCTTTCGAAATCGGACCAGTCATTGAGCACGACCGCGCCAAGCAGGAGCGCCTTATAGGCGTCGGGCCGTCCCGCCTGCCACTCGTCGATCATCTTGAGCAGGGAACCGTACCCGGCTTCAGCCATCACGTAGGTCTGCGCCTCGTTGCGACGGGTCAGGCTACCGCGCTGGATGTCGGCGCGGCGCCAGCGGTCGCCGAGATTCGAATGCATCTTCTGGGCGAGCAGGAAGAATACCCGCTCATCCATCTTGGCGGTCTTACCGAAGACGCGCTCGATATGCGAGTCGCGGTAGGCCTCGGCGTTGCTGTAGGCCAGATCAAAGGCGTTCACGACCTTGCTCTCGTCGCGCGGGGCGACGCCGGCCTTGCGGAAGACCTCCATCATGCGGGCCAGGCTCTCAATATTGCGCTCCATCATCACGGGGGTGATCGGGATCCGGGCGTCCTCCGGTAGGCCGTAACGGGTGCGAAGTTCCTGCGGGAGCTGCGGATTATGCGCCTGACCCCAGGCGAGCAGGAAGTCTTCCGCGAGGGCCACGCCGGCGGCCGGATGACGACGGGCGAGCTCGACGATGCGGTCGGCGGCCATCTCGAAATTGGCGCTCACGATGATGGCACGGGCGAGGCTGGCGTCGAAGCGAGCGCGGAGGTCGGACGGCAAAGCCGCTTGCCACTTGCCCGCGGGAGCGAGCAGCAGCATCTCTTCGGGGTCGATCTCGCTCGAGCCGTTCCGGTTGTTACCGCCGCGGCGCGGCACGCCAGCCTGGCGGCTAAAGGAATTCTCCACCTCGATCATCCAGGATTCGGCCATGAGCGTGAGGATCTGCTTCCACGGCTCCGAGCCGGCGGACGGATTCTCCGCGATGAGGTTCGCGAGGACGGTCTGCGCGCGAAGATTATCGATGCGCTGCGCGGCGGCGGCCTGCGACTCGTTCTGGATCTTGCGCGAAAGCCCGCCGACAATCTTGAGGGCGGCTTCGGGCTGGGACTTCATCAGGTCGGCGAAGGTGCCGCTCAACACCGCGGGCGAGACCTGGGTGAGCACGCGGAGCATCTCGCCGGCGGCCTTACTCTTCTCCCAGTCGTTGACCTTCTTCTCGGAACGGAGGATGGCCACGTTATCATTCCAGATGCGCGAGATTTGGTCGCGCTGGGCGAGCTCGGTCGCCTGTTCGGCGGCCAGAAAGGCGGCGATCTCCTGACGGAGGCCTTCGTCGGCGACCTTGTCCAACTCGGCGCCATCAGGGAGGTAAGCCTTAGCGAGGTCCCGGAAGCCTCCGGCGAGCAGCACGCGGCCCGCGGCGAGGCGACGGGCGGGATCCTTGCCGCCCAGTTTCTCGGTGCCACGGGTCATCCGCTCGGCGATCCAGAAACTTTCGTTGGGTGAGACGACTTGGCCGAGCATCTGGCCGATCTTGCGGAGCTCGAGGTCGGTGAGCTCGCCGGGCGCGGCATCGGCGAGGGCGAAGATATCCTCAATACGGACGCCGTTCTTCGGACGCTCGGCGAGGTCGGAGAGGATCTTATCGTAGATACCGCGGCCGAGTTCGGGCGGCAACGAGGCAAGTTCGGAGCGCACCTGTGCCCAGTCGCCAAGGCGGAAGGCGGAGAGGAAGCGGGTGTCGGCGGTCGCACGGGCATCGGCCTTGGCCGACTTCTCCATCGCGGCGAAGACTTCGGTCAGGTCGCGGGTATAGCGATGGCGGAGCAGACGTTCATACTGCTGCTGCGTCTTGGCATCGAGCGGCGCACCCTGCTGGGCGGGAAGCGTCGCTGCGAGCACGAGGGCGGCGCAGAGGAACGGACGGAGGTGTCTCATGGTATGTTATGTTTAGAAAATGCTAGGGATCAGGAACCGTTGTCGGGGATCTTCTTGATCTCCTCGAAGAGTTTGCGGTCGTCC
>CALQQQ010000141.1 GCA_943332745.1 Opitutus sp. GAS368
CACAGGATACATCGGGCCACGGCCGAGGAAGAAAGCATGCTCATGCTTGGCCATGGATTCGGCGACCTTCGCAATCGCAGCATCCTGCTTGAGGACCGCTTCAATGAGTTCCGGCAGGCGTTCTATCTCGGCGGCCAAGGCGAGGCCCCGTTCCCGCGAGAGACGACGGCCGCGCCCCAGCTTGAGCGCCATCAGAAGCAAGATGGCTACCTGGCTAGTGAAGGCCTTGGTGGAGGCGACGGAGATCTCTGGGCCGGCATGGAGATAGACGCCGCGGCCCGCTTCCCGGGCGATGGTCGAGCCGACGACATTGACGAGCCCCATGACCATAGCACCCTTGTCCTTGGCTTCACGGACGGCGGCCAAGGTGTCGGCGGTTTCGCCAGACTGGGAGATGGCGACGACGAGATCGCGCCCGTCGACGAGCGGATTCCGGTAACGGAATTCAGCGGCGGGCTGAACTTCCGCTTGGATGGCGGCGAGGTCCTCGAACGCGAAGTCTCCCACCATCCCGGCATGCAAGGAGGTACCGCAACCGACCATAACAATGCGCTGCAGGTCTATAAGCTCCCGGGCGGTGGCGCCCATACCCGAAAGCACGGCGGTCCCATTCAGTAGGTCTAACCGACCACGGAGTGCATTCCGGACGGACTCGGGCTGCTCGTGGATCTCCTTGAGCATGAAATGCTCAAAGCCGCCCTTCTCCACGGCTCCCGCTTCGAACTCCAGTTCCGCGACGTCCCGATCCATCGGGGCATGGTCAAGGTCGGTGATATCGACGGAATCCGCGGTGACCAAGGCGACGTCGCCGTCGTCGAGGTAGATGACCCGGCGGGTATGCGCAATCAGGGCCGACGGATCAGAGGCAACCAGGCATTCGCCTTCGCCGACGCCGATGACGAGCGGGCTGCCCTTACGGGCAACGACCAGTCGGCCCGGTTCATCCGCGGAAATGACGGCGATACCGTAGGCGCCTTCGACCTGACGAAGCGCGCTGATCACGGCCTTGCGCAGGTCGCCCTTATAATATTCGCCGATGAGACGGGAAACGGCCTCGGTATCGGTTTCGGACGTAAAGACATGTCCCTTGGCTTCGAGCTTCGCGCGGATAACGCGATAGTTCTCGATGATACCGTTGTGGACCAGCCGGATTCGCCCGCTGGCGTCCGCAAGCGGATGGGCGTTAGCTTCGGTCGGTGCCCCGTGGGTCGCCCAACGGGTATGGGCGATGCCAACGGAGCAATGAGCCTGGCGGTCCTCAGACCATTCGGCGCGGACTTTGTCGGCCAGGCGGGCGACCTTACCCACAGCACGCAGGGTCAGGAGCGAATTGCCTTCTTGGACAGAGAGACCGGCAGAATCATAACCGCGATATTCCAAACGACGTAATCCGCCGAGGAGGACGGGAGTGGCCGAAGTATGACCAACATATCCGACGATGCCACACATGGTCAGGCGAGAAGGTCCTTGTCGACGATGGCGCCGGGGAGCGTGGAGGTCTTAGGCCAAAACTTACGTCCAGGATAAATAGAAGTATGGATGCCGGTGTGCACGCCGTCTCCGACGATCGCGCCCAGCTTACGACGTCCGGTGTCGACCATCAGGCCTTCGACCGGACTACGATGGGCGCCGCCGTCGTGACGGAGATTAGAAGTGATGGTACCGGCGCCAAGGTTCACCTTTTCGCCGAGGATTGAGTCACCGAGATAGGAGAGATGCCCGACGTTGGTTCCGGGCAGGAGAATCGAATTCTTGATCTCGACGGCCTGGCCGACGTGACACTTGTCGGCGATGGACGTTGAACCCCGGATATAGCAGTTCGGGCCGATCTTGCAGTTGTCGCCGATGATCACGTCTCCTTCGATAACGACGCCAGGGAGGATCTTGGTACCCTTGCCGACTTGGAGGCGTCCGTCGACGTAAAGCGACGAATGCGCCCCAGACTCCTGCACGTAGGATTTACGGGCGGTCATGGCCTCGACATTGGCCCGGAGGAGGTCCCAGCTATACGTAATGGCAAAAGACTGGGTCGCTCGCAGTTCGCGCGTGCCACCCTTCCTGGTCAGAAAGACGACGCCCTCTGCGATTGTCATCGTACCGTAAGACGCTTCAGTGACGAAGGTCGCTAGTTCGGCCGATGCGAACCAAGCGGCGGGATGGACGACGATGTCGGCATCAGGGCCAGCGGCCTCGGTCAGACCTGCGGCAATGAGTGCGGCTTGTTGGTGCCGGCGAAGCGGTACGTTAGCCAATGGGAAATCGGCCAACGATCGGGTGAGCGTCAATGGATGGCAGCCAGTTGATTCGACCGATGGCGCGATGTAAAAGGTGGCCATCTTAGAGAGTCTCGAAATCGGCTTCGATTGCAGCCTTGAAGGATTGGGACCACCGTTCGACTTCGGACTTGTCCTGGTGTTCGACGAGGATGCGCAGTTTGTTCTCAGTCCCAGAATAACGGATGAGATGACGACCAGCCTTACCGAAAGCAGCGTCGGCCTTACGAATTTCTTCCTGCAGTGCGTGCAACTTGTCGAGAGGCACGCGGGCTCGTACCTTAAGGTTAACCAAAGCCTGGGGATATTCGCGCATGCCAGCGGCGAGATCAGCCAAGGTGGCACCTTTCTTTCGCATGAAGCGCAGCACTTGCAGAGCGCTCAGGATACCGTCACCCGTGGAGGCGTAGTCGGAGAAAATCAGGTGACCGGAGTTTTCGCCTCCAAAGGAATAGCCGCCCTTACGTAAGGCTTCGATGACATGGCGGTCGCTGACAGCGGTGGTGACCACGCCGATGCTCGCCTTACGCATGGCCTCATGAAGGCCGAGGTTGGACATCACCGTACAGACCATCGAGTTGCCGGAGAGTTTACCCTCCTCCTTTAAGGCCAAAGCGCAGAGCGCCAGAATACGGTCGCCGGAGACAGTGGCACCGCTGGCATCCGAGAAGATCACCCGGTCGGCATCGCCATCGAGCGAAATACCAACGTCGGCACCCTGCTCTTTCACGACCTTACCGGCGAACTCAGGGTAAAGAGCACCCACGCCGGCGTTGATGTTGATGCCGTCAGGGTCGACGCCGAGCTTCACAACCTTTGCTCCGAGCTCCTTGAAGATGAGCGGAGCCAGCAGATAGCCTGCGCCATGGCCGCAATCGACGACGATTTTCATACCGTCGAGGTGTGCATTGCCTAAGCTCTGCTTCACGAATTCGATATAACGTCCGCGCGCGTCGTCGATACGATAGGCTTTACCGATTTTATCGCCGGTCACGCCGTTCGCTTTTACGTCGTAGAGGACTTCCTGTTCGACGAGCGCTTCGAGGTCGTCCGAAAGCTTGTAACCATCCGGTCCAAAGATTTTTAGGCCATTATCCTCATAAGGATTATGCGAAGCCGTCAGCATGATGCCTGCGCCGCAGCCCATCGACTTGGTCAGATGCGCCACCGCCGGCGTCGGCATCGGTCCAACCAGGAAAACGTCCATCCCGCTGGACACCAATCCGCTCGTCAACGCAGTCTCCAGCATGTACCCCGAGATACGGGTATCCTTGCCGATGATGACGCGGTTATGATTGGCGCCGCTGGACCTAAGTACCCGGGAGATCGCCTGCCCGATACGCAGGGCGATTTCGGGTGTGATTGGGTATTCATTCGCCTTACCGCGGATACCGTCAGTGCCGAAGAGTTTGGTCGCCATGCCAGTATTCGAGGAATTCCTCACCTTTTCGCAAGTCCAAATGACTGAAATCCTTCTTTAATGATAGATATGACTGAATCGCTCATTAAATTGTAACGGCAGTAGATTAGGCTAAGAATACGAGGAGTCTGCTGCGGCGCATTCGACTGAAAGTGTGCGAGCGAGCAAATCTGGATTCTGAAGTGTAAGTAAAAGAAAGGAAATAACTGAGAAGTAAGCCTCAGTAAGGAATCCCGGTTGGACAGGAACTGTTCGGGGAAGTTGAGTGTCTCTACCCCATGCGTGCCTTTGCGCTGCCCTTGATCGGCTTCCTGACGATCCCACTCGTTTGGGCGGCGGAAACGTCGGTGGACTTCAATCGCGAAGTTCGCCCTATCCTGTCCGATCGCTGCTATGGTTGCCACGGTCCCGATGCGGATAAGGGCCGTAAGGCTGGTCTGCGTCTGGACGAACTAGCGGGTGCTACGAAGAAACTAAAGAGCGGTGAAATCGCAATCGTCCCAGGTGATCTCGAGAAAAGCGCGATGGCCCATCGCATTATCTCGACCGATCCGGAGGAGGTCATGCCGCCGCCGGAGCTACATCGTCCGCTATCCGCTTCCGAGAAGGATATCTTGAAGCGCTGGATTAAACAGGGGGCCAA
>CALQQQ010000142.1 GCA_943332745.1 Opitutus sp. GAS368
CTCGATAAGACGAGCGACATCGAGCCATCCAAGGTCGTCTGGAAGAAGTAAGCTTCTGGCTTAAGTCGGATAACGAAGGCCCGCCATCACGCGGGCCTTCTGCTTTTCAGGCGAAGCGACGCATCGCCACGCCAACGGTCGCGCAGATCTGCTCAGGCGAAAGGCTGATACTGACGTGTAGGCACCTCTCTGTCGCGAGGTTCGGACGCTCCAAAGTGGCAAGCTGGCTCCCGAGCAGGCCGGGGGGCATGAAGTGTCCCTTACGTGCGTCCATGCGCGCCTGCAGGAGTTCCTGACTGCCGTCGAGAAAGACGAAGAACAGATCCGGGTCACCCTCGCGCAGGTGATCGCGATAGGCCTTCTTCAAAGCGGAACAGGTGACGACCATCACCTCGCCGCGGGTCTTACCTTCGGCGAGACGTCCGGCCATGGCGGCCAGCCAGCCGGCGCGATCGGCGTCGGTCAGCGGCGTGCCCGCGCTCATCTTCGCGACATTCTCCGGCGGATGAAAGACGTCGGCCTCAATCAAGGTGGCGCCGGTACGCTGGGCGTAAATCTCCGCGACGGTGCTCTTGCCGCAACCGCAGACGCCCATGAAGACGAGGTTCGGGTGCGCCATGGCCGTTCAGAGATTAATCGTGCGTCCTTCGCGGAACGACTGGTCGGCGGCAGCGACAATGCGCATCGAGTTGACGGCGTCGTCCATATGCGCGGTGAGGTCGAGGTCTTCGCGGATGGCTTTCTCAAAGTAGACCTGCTCGCGTTCGCAAAGACCGTCATGGCCGGGATCGGCGTCGGTCGGGACAATCTCGTCGGGCTTAGTAAACTTACCATCGGCACCGAGTTGAGATGAATGCACCTTGAGCGCCTGAGCCGCGGAGTGCGAATCGACGTCGGCGGAATTACCGGCCTGCGAGGCCTTGCCGGCGACGATGGAGACACAGCCCTTCGGTCCGATCACGTCCTTCACGAAGAAGGCCTCCTCAGACATCATCGGACCCCAGCCGGCTTCATACCAGCCGACGGAGCCGTCGGCGAAGGTCACCTGAAGATGGCCGTAGTTGATTTGGCCCGCAGGCATATCTTCGGTGAGGCGGGCGCCGATACCAGAGACGCGCACCGGGCGACTGCCGGTCATGAGGCACATCACGTCGACATAGTGGACGCCGCAGTCGACGACGGGGCTACAGGTCTGCAGGAGCGACTTATGCGTCTTCCACATATCACCGTAGCTCTGTTGATTGAGGTTCATGCGCATCACGAGCGGCTTGCCGAGCGTCTGCACGGTCTTGATGAACTGAGTCCAGGCAGGGTGGTGGCGGAGAATGTAGCCAATGACGACCTTACGCTTCACTTCCTTGGCCTTGGCGACGATCTGCTCGGCTTCGGCAACGGTCACGGCAAGGGGCTTCTCGACGAAGACATGGCAGCCGGCTTCGAGCGCAGCGACGGCATATTCGGCATGCGTATCTGGGTAACTTGAAATCGAAACCGCATCGGGCATGGTGGCCTTGAGCGCGGCATGGAAGTCGCCGTACTCTGCGTAACCGCCGCCGAGTTCGGCGTTAAGCTTGGCGCGCGAATCGGCGGAGCGGGTGACGAGGCCGACGATCTGGAAACCAGGTAGCTTATGGTAAGCGAGGGCATGCGAACGGCCCATGTGGCCGGCGCCGACGCAAAGGACTCGGATAGGGGTCGTACTCATGCGCCGAGCATCACCCTTCCCTCCTCCGCTTCAAGTCGGGAGAAGGCGATGGCGCGAAATTAATCGACCGATTAGTTCGGTAAAGGCTGCGCGACGCCCTTGGCGCGCTGAACTTCCAGCAAGCCGTTCAGCCGGGCGACGATTTCCGGGTGTTCCGGGGCGACATTATTACGTTCACCCGGATCATTCTGCAGGTCGAACAGACGCGGACCGGACTGGTCGCGACTATCGTTAGTCTGCTCAGATTCGGAGCCGAGCAAATCGACGAGCGGGCCCTTAGCCCTCTTGCCCTTACCGGGAGCGCCGACACCGGAGATGAATTTCCAGCGGGCGTCGCGAATCGAAAGTAGGTTACCTTGCGTGCTCGAGATCAACGTCTCGCGGCCAACGCCACCCGAAAGGGCCGCGGACGTGTCAACGGAATCGAGCTTGAGGAAATCGGCGGGGTCGCCGCCGGCGACTTTCGTGAAGACGGCCGGTAGATCGACTTGCGACATCAGCGCGTCGGAGACCTTGCCAGCGGGCGTATGGCCAGGCCAGCGCGCCAGGAAGCCCACGCGCGTGCCCCCTTCGAGGATACTATATTTGCCGCCGCGGAAAGGACCGGCGGGATTATGTCCGGCCTGCTTGTTCCGCTCCACGGCCTGATCCTTATAACCGTCATCAAGGACTGGTCCGTTATCGGAAGAATAGATGACAAGGGTGTTCTCGGCGAGGCCCTGCTTGTCGAGTTCAGCCAGGATGCGGCCGACCTGATCGTCGAACGCCACCACGGCGTCGCCACGCGGGCCGAGCGGCGTCTTGCCGGCGTAGCGCGGATGATGGACGCGCGGCACATGGTTCTCATGCGAGGCGTAGTAGAGGAAGAACGGCTTGTCCTTATTAATCGCGATGAAGCCGCAGGCCTTATCGGCGAACGTGTCGCCCATCGTCTCGTCGTTCCAGAGCGCAGACTTACCGCCCTTCATCCAGCCGATGCGGCCGACACCATTGACGAGCGCCATATTATGTCCGTGCGACCAATCCATCTTCAGCTTCGCACGCTCGGCATCGGTTGTCAGGTCAGGATCACCCGGATAGGCGGACTTGTAACTGACCTCAATCGGATCCTTGGGGTCGAGACCGACGACGGACCCATCCTCGACAAAGACCGTCGGCACGCGGTCGCCGGTCGCGGCCATGATGAAGGAATAAGTGAAGCCGATCTGATTGGGCGATGGATTGATCTTGTGGTTCCAGTTCACGTCGCCCGAGCCCAGGCCGAGGTGCCACTTGCCAACCACGCCGGTCGCGTAACCCAGTTTGGCGAGACTGGCGGCCATCGTCGGACGGTCCGGCTTAATGATAAGACGAGCGTCACCGGGCAGGACGCCAGTGCCTTGACGACGCCAGGCGTATTCGCCGGTCAGCAGGGAATAGCGCGAAGGCGTGCAGGTGGCGGACGTGCAATAGCCCGACGTAAACCGCGTGCCCTGTGCCGCCAGCTTGTCTAGATTCGGGGTCGGGATGGCCTTCGCGCCGTAGCATCCGAGGTCACCCCAGCCGATATCATCAGAATAGAGTAGGACGATATTCGGAGGACGCTTCTCAGCCGCGACGAGGTTGAGTCCGTAGAACAAGACAACCAGGGGCAGGAGGCGCATGGGCAGGTTCTATGCCTGCGGCCGAAGGAAATAAAGCCAGCAGATGGGCCGCGCGCACCCCTTGCTTGCCAAACCTGCGCTTAACGCCCAATCAGAAGGTGAACATGCGTTTCGCCAAATACCATGCCCTCGGCAACGACTACCTCGTCCTCGAGCCGAAGGACTGCCCTAACCTCTTTTCGCCCGCGGCCATCCGTAAAGTCTGCCACCGTCACTTCGGCCTGGGCTCGGACGGCATCCTGTTCGGCCCGATTGAACGCACTGACGGCACCTTCGGCCTGCGTATCCTGAACCCGGACGGCTCCGAGGCCGAGAAGTCCGGCAACGGCATCCGCATCTTCTGCCGCCACCTCCTCGAGACCAAGCGCATCCAGGAAGGCCAGGAGTTCCGTCTGCACACGATTGGCGGCGTCGTCCGTTGCGAAGTCTTCGAAGGCGGCAATCGCATCCGCGTCGAGATGGGTAAGGTCTCCTTCCGCGCGCCAGTCATCCCGCACGTCGGTGCTGACCGCGAAGTCCTTGGCGAAGAGATCACCGTCCTCGGCAAGACCTTCAAATACTGGGCCGCCACTGTCGGTAACCCGCACTGCGTGATCCCGGTCGATGAACTCACGCCCGACCTCGCCAAGACGTACGGCCCACACCTCGAGGTGCACCCCAATTTTCCGAACCGTACCAACGTCCAGTTCATGAAGATCATCGACCGCAAGAATGTGCGGATCGAGATCTGGGAACGTGGCGCCGGCTACACACTGGCCTCTGGCTCCTCCTCTTCGGCTTCGGCCGCCGTGGCTCGTAAAATGGGCCTGGTTGATGCGGATTTGACGGTAAATATGCCAGGGGGTCAGATTATCATTGGCATCGGCGATGATTATTCCATCGTGATGACAGGCCCGACGACCCCCGTAGGCATCTTCGAGATGCACCCAGGAGTCCC
>CALQQQ010000143.1 GCA_943332745.1 Opitutus sp. GAS368
AAGGCCACCTTCGGCAAGTCTGAGGTCGTCGTCGCCGGCAAGGGCGTCTGCGATATCGACGGCTGCCTCACGGAACTCGCCCGCCAGAAGTTCGATGGCCATATCTCCATCGAGCACGAGAACGACTGGAAGGACAGCGTCCCGCAGGTGAAGGCCAATATCGACTTCGTCAAGGCCCGCGCGAAGTAAGCCGCGCTTCCCGCGCGTTCATCAAGCCCCCGGTTTTCCGGGGGCTTTTTTGTGGGCGCGCGAAAAGCAAAACTCAAAGGGAGACCGGAAACCGGATGATTGGCTGGGGCCATTTATAACCGCAGCATTCTTTCCGGTCTCCCTTTGAGCGGATGCCTTTGCCACGGGTAGGGTCGGGACCGCGTCACGACATAGCATGCATCGGGTAGGGACGGCTCTCCGAGCCGTCCGTTCGTCGAATGAGATACGTATGTCTATCGGCCCAACGGCGGGCTCGGAGAGCCCGCCCTACCTTACATACCTAGGACAGCACGTGGTGCTGTCCCACCCTCGTCTACCCTTCCGGCGTAAACCCTAACACTACATCCCAGCGTGCGGCGAGTTCTCCGGCCTTGGAACCCTTGAGCGGATCGAACGCCAGCGTGACGCTTTCGCGCTGCGCGGCATCCTTGATGCCCATGTAGATGCCATCCTTCGCGTTCTGCTCGTGCCCCTTGATGTAGCATTGGGTGATGAGCTCCTTCTTGCCCTTGATCTTGACGGCGAGGTGGATGTGCGGGGTACGCGGCTTGTAAGGGACGGGCTTGATGGTGCGGAAGACATACTCGCCGTTGGAGCCGGTGAGGAAACGCCCGAAGCCCTGAAAGTTGCCGTCGCGCTTGGCGGCGTTGCCTGACTTGGAGTGGATATAGGCGCCGTTGTTGTCGGCCTGCCAGATCTCGACCAACGCATTGCGCACCGGCTCGCCGCGCTCGTCGAGGATACGGCCGGACAGCCAGGCGATCTCGCCGACCGCCGGGGTGACGCCGTTGTTCAGGATGATCAGGTCGTTATCGGTATCGAGCGGCGGCTTGTCGGGATAGAACGGCCCCTCAGTCTGCTTCGGCGTACGAGTCAAAGCCTCGGCGAAAGCACCCGGGACGGCAAACAACGCAGCGCCCAGGGCGACCTGACGCAGGAAATCACGACGGGCACGGAGATCGGCGGGCAGAGGGGGGAGGGACATGCGTGGGTGATAAGGGTAAAGGGGCGGAGGTGCAAGGGGCAGGTATTGGCGGTTAGCGGTTGGCGGTTAGTATAATTTTCGGGTGGCGGGTGGCCGCCCCAGGTTACGGGTTGCAGGTGCTCATCCCGAGACCTGCACCCGAACCCGAACACCCGAACCTGAGACCCGATGGCCGAGACCAGAGACCTGAAAATGCATCTCCCATCCGCCAACCGCTAACCGCAAACCGCTACCACCCCTGATGCGGACGGCACGCCCGCATCAATACCCTTCCCCTCCCCTCCCTCCCCCCTTTATCCTCCGCTGACGTCCATGTCGGCATCCCCCCGCGATCAGATCCTCGAGCTCCGGAAGCAAATCGCCGAGCACGAGGAACTGTATCGCAAGAAGCACAGCCCGAAGATCTCCGACTTCGAATTCGATAAACTGGTCGACCAGCTCGCCGACCTAGAGCGGGAGTTCCCGATGTTCGCCGGACCCGACCTCGGTATCGGCGACGACAAGTCTGAAGGCTTCCAGCAGGCCGACCACAAGGCGCCGATGCTGTCGCTCGACAACACCTACGACGAAGCCGACTTCCGCGCCTTCGGCGACCGTCTTTACAAGGCCCTCGGCGGCACGGGCCTCGAATTCATCGTCGAACCGAAGGTCGACGGCGTCGCGGTGTCGCTCACTTTCGAAAAGGGACAGTTCGTCCGAGCGGTCACCCGCGGCAATGGCGCCCGCGGCGACGATGTCACCGCCAACGTCAGCCTGATCCGCGAGATCCCGCGAACGCTCAAAGGCGCGCCCGACCTTCTCGAGGTCCGCGGCGAAATCTACATGGCGCTCGCCGAGTTCCAACGCCTCAACCAGCTCCGCGAGGCCGCCGGCGAACCGCTTTACGCCAATCCCCGCAACCTCGCGGCCGGCACGGTGAAGCTCCTCGACGGCGAAGAGGCCCGCAAGCGTCGCCTGAGTATCGTCTGCTATGGCCTGGGCGCCTGCGAACCGGCCTCGGCCTTCCCCTCGCTCAAGGATTTCAAGACTAAGCTCAAGGCCTGGGGCTTCCCCATCCGCGACGACATCGATGTCCAGCAAGGCGTAGACGCCGCTTGGAAGGCCATCCAGCAGCTCGACATCCTTCGTCGCGACCTCCCCTTCCCGACCGACGGCGCCGTGGTGAAGATCAACCGCCTCGATGATCAGCGACGCGCCGGCACGACGAGCAAGTTCCCGCACTGGGCCGTGGCGTTCAAGTTCCCGCCCGACCAGGCCGAGACCATCTTGCGCAAGATCAGCATGCAAGTCGGCCGCACCGGAGCCATCACGCCCGTCGCCGAACTCGACCCCGTCCTGCTGGCTGGTTCGACCGTCGCGCGCGCGACATTGCACAACGCCGACGAGATTGCCCGCAAGGATATCCGCGAAGGCGACACCGTCCGAATCCAGAAGGCCGGCGAGATCATCCCGCAGGTCCTTGGCGTCGTGCTCGCGAAGCGCCCCGCCGATGCCCAGCCGTTCGATTTCGAAGCCAGGCTTAAAGAACTCGGCCTCGACGCGACCCGCGATGGCGAGGAAGCCGCCTACAAACTCCGCGCGCCTTCGCGCGAGATGAAGATCCGCCGCCTCGTCCACTTCGCCAGCAAACAGTGCCTCGACATCGATGGCCTTGGCGACGCCGTGGCCGAACAGCTCGTCGACAGCGACCTCGTCAATGTGCCGGTCGACGCCCTCGGCATCACCCCACCCCAGTGGCGCATCCTCGATGGCTTCAAGGAAAAGTCCGTCGATAACATGATGGCTGGCCTCGAGCAGGCCAAGCAGCGCGAGCTCTGGCGCGCGATTCATGCCCTCGGCATCCCGAACGTCGGCATGCAGACCGCCAAGGACCTCTCCCGCCACTTCAAGTCCATGGACGCTCTCGAATCGGCGCAGGCCAGCGACCTGCTCATCACCAAGGTCGGCAAGAAAGGCGGCGTCTCGTATGAGTCCGTCATCTCCGGCGTCGGTGTCGAGGTCTCCGAATCCATCCTCTCCTTCTTCAGCGACCCCAACCATCGCGATTGGGTGAAGGCCATGCGCATGGCCGGACTGAACCTCGTCGAAGCCGCCGCGGCGGGCTCCGTCGAAGGTATCGCCGGCAAGACCTTCGTGCTCACCGGCACCCTGCCTACGCTCGGTCGTGACGAAGCCCGTGACATGATCGAGAAGGCCGGCGGTAAGGTCTCCGGCAGCGTCAGCAAGAACACCCACTACGTCGTCGCTGGCGAGGAAGCCGGCTCGAAGCTGACCAAGGCCCAGGAACTCGGCGTCGCCATCCTCGACGAAGCCGGCCTGCGTAAGCTGCTCGGCTTAGTATGAACGCCGAGATGCTTCCTGACGCCGCCGCGGAACTCGCCAGAAATGGCGATACCGCTGCCTTGGCTTACTTACTGAAAGGTGGACAGGCCGTGGATGCCCGCGACGCGAAGGGCAACACGCTGCTAATGCTGGCCAGCTACCATGGCCGAACCGAGGTCGTGAAGCTGCTGCTGAAGTCGGGCGCCACGGTCGACCTACGAAACGACAAGGGCCAGACGCCCCTCGGCGGCGTCGCCTTCAAAGGCTACGCGGAGATCGCCACCCTGCTGCTCGACGCCGGCGCGGACCCCGTGGCCGACCAAGGCGGCTCGACGCCGGCCGACTTCGCCACCTTGGCTGGCAAGGCCGAGATCCTCGCGCTCCTCCAGGCGCGGCGTGACAACGCCGCCAAGCCGACCCGCTGGTTCAGCAAGCTGATCGGGTGGATGAGGGGGAGTTAAGGCAGGGAAATCAAAGGGAAACCGGAGACCGGATGATTGGCTGGGGGCAACAAAACCCGCGGTATTATTTCCGGTTTCCGGTCTCCCTTTGAGCGCACCCCTTGCTTCGACACCATTCGCGGAGCTTTCTCTCTGGCCTCCCTTCGGACAGCATCCATCCTGACGCCCACCCCGATGAGATTCCTGCTGCTTTGTCTAATGGCCCTGCTGACGCACCTAAGCGCAGAGACCTTACCTCCATTGAAAGACGGCAAGGTGCCGCAGAACC
>CALQQQ010000144.1 GCA_943332745.1 Opitutus sp. GAS368
ATGAAGGCGAGAATGCGCATGGCTTTATCTTCTCCCCGTGGGAACGGCATCGCAAGCCGCTGTTTTGTTTGCGCAGGTCGGCAAGGACACCATCTTTGGCCTCATGTCCGCCCCAGTCGCCCAGCGTCGTACCCTTGGGCTCATCTTCCTGACGGTGTTCATGGATATCGTGGGCTTCAGCATCATCATCCCGCTGTTTCCTCACCTGCTGAAGCATTATATCGAAAGCGAAGGCTCGGTCGGCACGCTCATCGGGTCGTTGAATGCCGCGGCGGAATGGATGGGGGGCGACACGGTCTTCAAGAAGACTGTCCTGTTCGGCGGCCTCCTGAGCACCCTCTACTCGCTGCTGCAGTTCATTTTCTCCCCTATCTGGGGCGCATTGTCCGATCGTCTGGGCCGCCGGCGGATCCTGACCATCACCTTGGCGGGTAACGCACTCTCCTATCTCCTCTGGATCTTCGCCGCCCAGTTTTGGCTCGTGGTCGTCACGCGTCTTATTTCCGGCATGATGGCGGGCAATATCGCCGTCGCCAGCGCGGCCGCGGCGGACATCACCGACGAGAAGGAGCGCACGAAAGGCATGGCGGTGGTGGGTATCGCGATCGGCCTGGGTTTCGTCTTTGGGCCAGTCATCGGCGGCCTCGCTTCATCTGTGCAGTTCGCCCAGCCTGTCGCTGCTGGCGTCACCGCCCCGACCTTCGGACTCAATCCCTTCTCCGTCCCGGCCGCGATCGCGGCCTCGCTCGCCATGATCAACTTCCTCCTCGTGGTGAAGTTCTTTCCGGAGACCTTGGCGCCGGAGCGCCGCGCCGCTTCCGATGCCAAGCGCCCTTCGGTCTTCGATCTCGCGACCGTCCGCTCTTCCGCCGTCCGTCGCACGTCCTTCGCCAATCTGGTGTACCAGGTGGCCTTCACCGGCATGGAGAACACCATCGTGTTCCTGACGCTGGCGCTCTTCTCCTACAGTCCGCGCGACAATGCCTGGCTATTCTTGTTCAACGGCGCCTGCATGATCTTCGCGCAAGGCCTGGCCCGACAACTGGTGAAGCGCATGGGGCAGCGCAAGGTCGTCATCCTGGGCATGCTGATCGCTTCGGTCGCCTTCGTCGTCGTCGCCTTGATCCCGCCCACTCTGGCCGCCGCTGGCGATGGCGCCGAGACGACCTTCTACCTCGGCCTCGGCCTGATATCCTTCGCGACCGGCTTGATTTTGCCGAGCGTCTCGGCACTGGTCTCGCTCTATTCCGATGCCTCCGAACAGGGGCGCAATCTCGGCATCTTGCGTTCCGCCGGTTCGCTGGCGCGCGTCATCGGACCCGTCACGGCGGCGCTGTTATATTTCCACTTCGGTTCCCACTTCTGGGTCTACGTCGGCGGCGCCTTGCTGATGCTGCCGGCGATCTGGGTCGTCCGGGGGCTGCCTGAGCCGGAGTCCGAACGGCTGAAGGCTTAAGCTCGGGCCAAGGCTCGGCCGAGCGCGTCGCCGGTGCGGATGACGTGCATCAGCGCGATGCCCCCGCGGAATGCCCCATGGAAATGGAGTCCGGGGTGTGCGGCTTCGGCCTGAGCGAGCGCGTCTTCTCTGCGCCGCTGACCTGCGTCATATTGAGGAATGGCCCGTCCCCATCGCTGGATCCATTCCTTGCGCGGCTTGGCCTTGATGCCGAGCGTCTCGGCGAGCTCGTCGTCCACGACCTTGCTGAGGGCTTCGTCAGTCAGGCCGGCCAGATCGGGACGGCGGGCTCCGCCGATGAAGCAGCAGAGCAACGCATGACCTTCGGGTGCCCGTGCCGGCAGCACCGACGTCGGGAAGAGACAGCCGAGGACTTCGCGTTTCTCGGCGCCAGGAGTCAGGTAGCCGAAGCCGTCGAGCGGATGCGGAACGTCGGCGACGGCGTAGCCGCGGGCGACGACGGTCACGGCCGGAACGGCGGCGTCCTCCCAGTCGCGCAACAGGCGCGTGACGGATTCGTCGAAGGGCAGGGCCGCCCAATGCCAATGGGGGGCGGTCACGACCAGGTGCTTCGCGCACGCGCCGTCTTCCGTGCCGTCGGCGTCACGCCAGGCGACGTTCCAGCCCTTGGCGTCGCGGCGGAGCTGCGTGGCGACGCTGCGGAGGCGCAGGTTGTCGGCGCCGATCGGAGCCGCCATCGCGTCGGCGAGCTGTTGCATGCCGCGCGGGAAGCCGACGACCTTGCGCGTCACCTTGGGCGCTTGGCGAAGGCCGTTGAGCACCGAGCCGAATTCTTTTTCGAAGGCGTGGACGCGCGGGAAGCAATCGGCCATCACCAGCTTCGATGGGTCGCCCGCATGCACGCCGGAGACGACCGGATCCATGAGCATCGCCGCGGCTTCCGGGCCGAAGCGTCGCGTCGCGAACTGCTCGACCGTTTCGCCGACGTGCCCGCCTTGTGCCCGGAAAGGCTCCGTGAGCAGGCGGAGCTTGCCGGACCAGCTCAGCAGGCCGGAGCCGAAGAGGCTCAAGGGATTGGCGCCGAGGCCGTGCAACCTGCCGTGGGCGTAGATGTAGCGTTTCGCCGCCCGCATGTCAGCCGATTGGGTGGCGTCGGCTAAGCCGTAGGCCGCGAGCAGCGCTTCGTCTTCATCACCTTCAAGCTGGAGGGTGTTGGGGCCGGTCTCCACCAGCCAGCCCTCTTCACGGATCGTCCGGATGGAACCTCCCACCCGGCCGGAAGGTTCGATGACCTTCACCTTCGAGCCGGCGCGGGTCATGGCGTTGGCGACGGCCAGTCCGGCCGGTCCAGCTCCGAGTATGACCGCGTCGAGCACCATGGTCTTATCATCGACCCGAAACGATAGGGTTGGCAACCCTGCGTCCTTCCGACTGTCTACCCTGTCATGAGGGCTTTGACGCTTCTGTTTCTAGCCGCCACGTGCCTGGCGGATACCGTCACGATGAAGGATGGTACTTTCCTGAAGGGACGGATCGAGCGCATCGCCTCGGGCGTGCTCGAGATGCGTGTCCCGGCGCTCGGCGAGGCCAACCTGCAGCACCTGCAACTCGCGCAGGTCGAATCCTTCTCGACGGAGGATGCCGTGCTCGTCAGCTCCGGCGGCGTGGTGTCGCGCGGCGAGGCCAGCGCAGCCGGTGGCCGTGTCGCCTCGAAGGGCGGGCTGGAGACGAGTCCGTTGGACGCGGCGTTGGAGCTTTGGCGGGATCCGTCGTTGCGCCCGGCCGAGACCGCCAGCCATCGCCAATGGGTCAGCCAGGCCGACGTGGATGTCTCCGGTCGCAACGGCGTCGTCATGGGGTCCGGCTTCAGCGCCGGTTTCACGGCGAAAGGCGTGACCAAGGCCAATACCGTGACCGCAGGCGTGCGCATCGTGCGCGCCGAGTCCGGAGATCACGCTTCCGCCGACGACCTGCACGCCACGGCTTCCTATGAGACGAATCCGACCGATATCGTCTTCTGGTACGTGCGTAGTGACACGGGCTTCGACAAGGCCCGTTTGATCGATTTCTTTTCCGTCAACGCGGCGGGCTGGGGCTTCCGCTTACATGCCGACGCCAAGGGAAAGCTGGACGCGCGACTCGGTCTGGCGCACCGCTACGAAAAATACGCTTCGGCGACGGAGCCTACCTTGGCCGCCCCTTCGGCGGATATCGGCCTGATGTACTCGCGTGAGCTGGGCTGGGCCGCGTGGGATACCTCGCTCAGCTTCGTGCCTTCCTTCCAGACGACCGGTGACTTCTACGTCCGCCATGAGACGAGCCTCAACGTCCTGCGTAACGCCGGGCCGCTTTCCTTGAGGGTGGGGGTGTCGAATGATTATAGGTCTAAGCCTTTGCCGACCCAGGTTAAGACCGACACGGCTTATTTCCTGCGAACCACCTATGTGTGGAAGTGAGCGACTCGGATTGCCTAAAAATAGACACAATTGTCTAAAAAAGCACAAAACCCCCTGTGAATGGTTACCTATTGAACCGTGGCACAGTGGGTGCTTTGAAATTGTTCGTTAATAGACACCTTTTCCAATCCCCCAATCCATGAGCACCAACCCAGCCCGCCGCAACGCCATCGAGGCGATTGCTTCTCAGCCTCGCCTCCAGGGCAGCTTCGACTTCCGCAATGAGAAGATCGATCTGATCTACGGACAGAATGTCTTCTCCCTCGATAAGATGGAGAAGCGCCTCCCGAAGGAAGTCTTCAAATCCCTCAAGGCCAGCATCGAAGCCGGTATCAAGCTCGATGCCGCTGCTGCCGACGTCG
>CALQQQ010000145.1 GCA_943332745.1 Opitutus sp. GAS368
CCATTGCCGAAGCCCAGTCAGCCTTGGACGGAGCCGCAGACGGAGCCTGCCGGGTCGTCCATCAGCCCGAACAAGGGGCCGAGGGCTATCATCTCGAAATCCTCACGAGTGGCATCCGCCTCAATGCCGGCGACGCGCATGGCGTCCTCTACGGCGCCCAGACCCTCCGGCAGATCGCTGCACAGTATCCCGACGAGCTGCCGCACCTCGTGATCATTGATTCGCCCGACCTACCCGTCCGCGGCTTCATGCTCGACGTCTCGCGCACGCGCGTGCCGACGCAGACCGAACTCCTCACCCTGGTCCGCGCACTCGGCCGTCTGCGCGTCAACCAACTCCAACTCTACGTCGAGCACACCTTCGCGTTCCGCGGTCACGAGGATGCCTGGAAAGACGCCTCACCACTGACCCCCGGCGAAATTCGTGAACTCGACGCCGCTTGCGCAGCGGTCGGGATCGAGCTCGTCCCGAACCTCAACACCTTCGGCCACATGGAGCGCTGGCTCCGGCATCCGCGCTACCGCGCGATGGCCGAGTGCCCCGAAGGCTGGATTCATCCGCTCACCGGACAGTTCAAGGAATTCCCCGGCACGCTGCGTCCCGACCAAGCCTCGGTCGACTTCGCGGGTACGCTGCTCGACGACCTTCTGCCAAACTTTCGTAGCCGCCAAGTGAACATCGGTGGCGACGAGCCCTGGGAGCTCGGCCAAGGCTTCAGCAAGCAGGCCGTTGCCGACTGCGGCAAACACCGCGTCTACCTCGACCATCTCAAGAAACTATGCACGCTCGGACGCGACCGCGGCCGCACCGTGCAGTTCTGGGGCGACATCCTGCTGGAAGACCTCACGCTCGCGCAGGACGCCCCAGCCGACGCCGTGCCCGTGGTGTGGGGCTATGACGCTGGCCATCCGTTCAAGGAACAATGCGGACGTCTCCGCGAACTCGGCCGCAAGTATCTCGTCGCGCCGGGTACCAGTGCTTGGCAGAGCTTCACTGGCCGGCTCGATAACGCCCTGACGAACCAAGCCGAAGCCGTCGGCGCCGCCGTGCGCCACGAAGCGCGCGGCATTCTGCTGACCACCTGGGGCGATAACGGCCATCATCAGCCGTGGCCGACCGCTTGGCTGCCCATGGCCGCGGGCCTCGCTCAGGCCTGGGGTTTCGCCGCGAACGCCAAGACCGACTTCGCCGCCGGCTGCGCGATTCTTGGCGGACTCTCCGAGACGGACGGCCAAGCCGTCGCCGCGGCGCTCACGCAGCTCGGCACGCTCGACGGCCGAATCGCGAAGGCGAACCGCAATAAGAGCCTCACCTGGGATTTCCTGACCGCCAAGCCCGACGCGCTCGCGAAGTTCACCGACGGCGTCTCCTCCGCAGAAATCGCCGCCTCGCAGTCGCACCTCGCCGAAGCCCACGCGCTCATCGCGAAGATCGGCGATGCGACTATCCGCGCCGAGCTTTCCCTTGGTGCCCGCCTCGCCGGCGTAGGCCTGCTTCGCGCCGACGGCAAGGCTATCTCTGCCGAAGAACGGGCACGGTTGACCAAGGAATATGAAGCCGTCTGGCTGCGCCGCTCACGTCCAGGCGGGCTAACGGAAAGCGCGGGGCTGTTGTTCGGGTAAGGCTGACCGCCTCGGTCAGCCGTGTCTTAAGGTAGGGACGTGATTGCCATCACGTCCGTTCGCGGACGGATACGGGGATTGATATGACGGACTAAGACCCGCCAACTTCCCATCCGCGGCTTCGAATGGCGGCGATGGCAATCGCCGCCCTACCCGAGACCCTAGCCAATCCTCCGGCCTCCGGCTCCCATTTGAGTTTATGGTTCGCCGCAGGTAAATCCCCCACCCTCATCTTTATTGCCTCTCTCCTTCGGCACTGACACCTTTTCGCCACCCCACCCACCTTGGAAAGTCTCCGCCCATTCTTCCGTCATGCTGCGTTCCTCGTCGGCGGAGCGCTTATCCTTTCCGCCCAGACCTTGCCGCCGCTGCTCGTGCCGAAGCCAACGGCCGCCAACGTCTCGCCCGACGCGCTGTTCGCCGGCACGGTGCCGAAGTTGGAACTGACCATCACCAAGGAAAACATCGACAAACTCGCGAAGAATCCCCGCGAGTTTGTGGCCATGACGTTGAAAGAGGCTGGTGGCGTTAACCTTGAGAAATGTTCCATCAAGCTCAAGGGCTCCGCCGGTAGCTTCCGCCAGATTACGGAAGATCGCCCAGGGTTCTCAGTCCGCACCGCCAAGTCGAAGAAGGGCCAGGAATACCGCGGCCTCTCCAAGTTCCAGCTTAATAACTGCGCACAGGACGGCTCGATGCTGCTCGAGATGGCGGCGGGCGAGATGGCCCGCCGCGCAGGCGTGCCGGCCTCGCGCTGTACGCACGCCTACCTCGTCCTCAATGGTAAGCCGCTCGGCACCTACGTACTCAAGGAGGGTTTCAATACCGAGTTCCTCTCGGCCTTTTTCAAGAACACGAGCGGCCACCTTTACGACGGCGCCTTCTGCAACGAGATCGACGGCCCCATCGAAGTCGACCACGGCGACCCCGACGAGAAAGTCCGCCTCACCGAACTCATCGCCGCGACCCGGGAGCAGAACCCCGCCCTGCGCCTCCAGCGCATGGACCGCATCCTAGATATCGACGCCTACCTGCGGTACCTGGCGCTCGAAGAGATCCTCTGCCACTGGGACGGCTATTCCTTCAACCGGAATAACTATCGCTTCTACGAAGAGCCGACTGCCGGCAAGTTTCACTTCATGCTCCACGGTATGGACCAGGTCTTCGGCGACGAGCGCTGGTATATCTTCCGTAGGCCGGGCGCCGCGGTGCCCAACGCACTGCTCGATAATCCGGCCATCCGCGAGCGCTTCCGCGCTCAATTCTTCAATGTATACGAGAAGAATTTCCGGACCTACGACTGGCCGAAGCGCATCCTGGAACTGGCGGCCAATTCGAAGGCGAAACTCACCCCCATCAACGCCGAGGAGGCCAAGCGTTTCGATGAACGCGGCAAGCAGGCGGCCGCACAGGTGAAGCGCCGCATCGACGCAATCCGGATCCAGCTCGATGACGCCGCGCAGCTCCGGATCATGAGCGGCAAGGCCTCGCTCACGAAATACGCCTGGGAAAGACAGGCCGAAGAAAAGGAAGGCGAGGAGCGAGATCACGAGGGTCGCTCCTGTTTCCACCTGACGGCCGGCGCCAAGAAAGGTGGCGACTTCCGCCTTCAGCTCTCCACCGGCCCTGGCCGCTATCGGCTCACGGGCATGGTCAAGACGGTGGGCGTCGTGGCCGGGAAGGGTGAGCAAGACAAAGGCGCGCGCATGCGTATTTCCGGACTCTCCGGCGTCCCCGCCCTCACGGGCTCGAACAGCTGGCGCACATTGTCCGTCGAGTTCTCGGCCGCCGAAGCCGATCCGGTGCTCGTGCTCGAACTACGTGCCGACGCCGGCCAAGCCTGGTTCGATCGCAACTCCCTCGTGCTCACGCGTATTCCCTGATCATGGAAATCGCCGCGCGCTTCGAACTCAAGTATGTCCTGACGCTCGCCTATCGCGACGCGCTGCTCGCCCACTTCGCCGACCGCTTCCAACCCGACACCCTTGGAGGGCCGGGCGGACGCTATCCAGTCGTCAGTCTTTATTGTGACTCCGCCGACCGGAAATGCTACTGGGATGCGTGGCGCGGTGTCCCCTCGCGGCGTAAGCTGCGGCTCCGCCTTTACGGTACGCCAGATGGCTCAATTCCTTCGGCGACCTTCCTCGAGATCAAACATCACGACGGTAGCGAGGGGGCTAAGCGACGTGTCCTCCTCCCGCTGGAGCAAGCTCAGGCTTTCGTGAACGGCGGTAGCGCGTCGCAGGCGGGGCCCGCGGATGCACGCATCCTCGCCGAAGCCGACCGGCTCATCACCGCCGAAGGCTTCCGGCCTGCCTGCGTCATCCGCTACGACCGACAGGCCTACCGCTTTGTGGACGCAACTGGACACGAGCAACTTCGCATCACCTTCGACCATGGTATCCGGTGTCGCTTCGACCGGCTCACCACGAAGCCAGCGGACGACGGTTGCGCCCTGCCCGTGCTCGCCGCGGATCGTTGCCTGATGGAGGTCAAAGGCGCCACCGCTGCGCCGTATGACTTCGCGGCGCACCTCTCGGCGCACGGAATCTTTCCTCGCTCCTTCAGCAAATATGCCGAGAGTGTCCGCCAGCATGGCGCCACCCCCGCCC
>CALQQQ010000146.1 GCA_943332745.1 Opitutus sp. GAS368
GCAGGGAGGCGTCGAGCGCGGCGATTGCGGTCGGCTGGTCGCCCGTCGGGCGGTAGGCGGAGTTGAGACGGAATTCCATCTCAGCCCAGGTGGCCGCGGGCGAGCCACTGCGGGTCGACCTCGGAGAGGTCCTTCACAATGCGGTGTGCCCCGACGGGCGCGAGCTGCTCGCGGGTATTCGTGGTTGCGAGCGCGATGGTGATGAAGCCGCCGGAAAGGCCAGCCTGTAGGCCCGAAAAGGAATCCTCGAAGACGAAGGAGGTCGCGGGCTCGCCGCCGCCGAGCGCGCAGGCCTTCAGGAAGACTTCCGGGTCGGGCTTGCCCTTCGTGACGTCCTCGCTGGCGACCGCGCCGGCGAAGAAGTGGCCGATGCCGAATAACTCGAACGACAGCGCAAGGTTCTCCTTGTGGGTCGAGGTGCCGATGACACACGGGATGCCGAGGTCGTTGAGGGCGCCACAGAGTTCGCGGACCCCGGGCAGCAGGCGGACATGCCCCGTGCGGGCGATGTCGCGATAGAGAGCCTCCTTGCGATTAGACAGGCGCTTCACTTCGGCGGGATCGCGTGCCCAGTTTAGGATATCAGGAATGATCAGCTCGTTGCGCTTGCCGAAGCCGCGCTTGAAGTGGTCCGTCGGCAGCGGGAGGTTCTCCTCCTTGGCCAAGGCCTCCCAGGAGCGTTCATGGGCGACGGAGGAGTCGATGACGACTCCGTCCCAATCGAAGACGGCGACGGTACGGGGCATGGCTCAGTGCTTATCCCAAGGCAGCGTGATCTTGATCGGGCGATGCTCCCAGACATTGAACGGTTCGAAGATCTGGCCGGGCGCGAGGATGCCGTTAGGGTCGAGGGCCTTTTTGATGGCGAGCATCGCGCCGATTTCAGCGGGCGTGTGCTGCAAGCGGAGGAAAGGGGATTTCGCCAGGCCGATGCCGTGTTCGCCCGTGATGGCGCCGCCCAGTTCCACGACCTTGGTCATCACCTCGTGGATGGCTTTCTCCGCCTTGCGACAATGCTCCGGATTATCCCGGTCGTACATGATATGGACGTGGAAGTTTCCGTCCGCCGCGTGGCCAAAGGTCGGCGTGGCTAGGCCCACACGGTCACGGACCTCGCGGGTGTAGCGAATGAGTTCTACGTAGGAGCGAAAAGGTACGACGATGTCCTCGTTGAGCTTCGCGTTGCCCAAGGAATACATCGCCTGGGAGCAGGTGCGGCGGATGTCCCAGAGCGCTTCGGCCTCGGCTTCGACGTCGGTCTCACGGAAGGTGACCGCATGGCGGCCGATCCAGGCGCGGACCTTGACGGCGTCCTCGGCCAGTGCGGCGGGATGGCCGTCAATCTCGACAAGCAGGATGGCGTGGGTGGCGTCGACGCCCTTGAGTTCGGCGGAGGTGAAGACGCGGCTGCCCCGGCGTTTCTCGGCGGCTTCGACGGTCTGGGTATCCAGGAATTCGAAGACCGCGGGATTAACGCGTAGGCCCATCAGTTCTGCGGCTGCTTCGAGTGCCCCTTCATCTGTCCGGCAGGCGATGAGGAACGTACGGCGGGCGGCGGGCTTGTTGACGAGCTTGAGGGTGGCCTTGGTAATCACGCCGAGCGTGCCTTCGGAACCGATCCAAAGGTCACGGATATTAATCCCGCTGACGAACTTGCGGAGCGGGGCGGCCCAGCGGACCTTTTCGCCGGTCGGCAGGAAGCCTTCGAGCGCGTAGACGTGGTCGCGGACCACGCCATATTTCGCGGCGCGGAGGCCGCCGGCGTTCGTCGCGATATTGCCGCCGATGCTGCAGTGTTTGAGCGAGGAGGGGTCGGGTGGGAAGAAGAGGCCGTGAGGTGCCGCCAGTTCATTGATGTGCGCGGTGATCGCTCCCGGTTGGACGGTCGCCATCGCGGAGATTGGATCGATCTCAATCTGGTCCCAGTGGTCGAGGTGGATGACCCAGCCGCCATGAATCGGCGAGCTCGCTCCGGTGTTGCCGGTGCCTCGGCCGCGGACCGTCACGGGCACGCGGTATTCGTTGGCGAGCTTGAGCGTGACGCCGATGTCATCTTCCGTCGCTGGGCGGACGACCGCCTCGGGCATAAAGGACAGGCGCATGTTGTCGAACGAAGCGCCGAAGCAGGCAGCTTCGTCGGTCAGGACGACCTTCGGACCCAGCTTCGCTAGGAGGGCCTGGGTGGCGGCGGGATGCGTCTGCGCGGGAGGGCTCACGCCTCCCATCAAGCAGGCTTAGCCCAGTTCGGCAAGCCACGCCGTCGCCTCGGCGTCGGAAGGCATGCGCCAATCGCCGCGGGGGGACAGGGCCAGCGAGCCTACCTTGGGGCCGTCCGGCATCGCCGAGCGCTTGAACTGCTGGCTGAAGAAGCGGTTCAGGAACGAACGGAGCCAGTGGCGGATCTCCGCCTGGTCATATTTCCCGGCCAACGCGTGTTCGGCGATCCAGAGGACCTTCGAGGGGCGGAAGCCGTTGCGGATGACGTGGTAGAGGAAGAAGTCATGGAGTTCGTAGGGGCCGACCAGCATTTCCGTCTGCTGGGCAATCTCGCCGTCGTCGCCGGGCGGCAGTAGCTCGGGGCTCACCGGGGTCGCCACGATGTCCTCGAGAATGGAGCGTTCGGTGCCGACGTGACGGGCGTGCGCGGCCCAGCCAACGAGGTGTTTCACCAACGTCTTCGGCACGCCGATGTTCACGTGGTACATCGACATATGGTCGGCGTTGAATGTGCACCAGCCGAGCGCGGCTTCGGAAAGGTCGCCGGTGCCGACGACGAATCCATGGCTCTGGTTGGCGACGTCCATCAGGATTTGCGTGCGTTCGCGCGCTTGGGCGTTCTCGAACGTGACGTCGTGCTTGCCGGTTGGATGCTGGATGTCGCGCAGGTGCTGCTCGACGGCTTCGTTGATTGGGATCTCGCGGGCGGTAATACCAAGCGACTCCATCAGGCGCATTGCATTGACGCGGGTGCGGGCCGAGGTGCCGGGACCGGGCATTGTCAGGCCGATGATGCCCTTGCGGTCGAGTCCGAGGCGGTTGAATGCCTCAAGCGTGACGAGCAGGGCGAGGGTGGAATCAAGGCCGCCCGAGACGCCGATGACGACGTGCTTGAGGCCCGTGTGACGGATGCGGCGAGCGAGACCCGTCGACTGAATCGCAAAGATTTCCTGGCAGTTCTCGTCGCGGCGGTGTGGGTCCGAAGGGACGAACGGATGCTGGCTGAAGCGGCGGCGCAGCTTGGGCGTCTGGCCGGTCGGTATGCCGAGGGTGAAGCCGATCACGCGCGGGCGGACGGCTACCGGGGCTCCGAAGAAGGTGCTGTTGCGGCGGCGTTCGGCTGCGAGGCGGTCGAGGTCGATCTGCGAGACGATCAGGGCGAGGTCGAAGCGGAAGCGCTCGGACTCGCCGAGGACGACGCCGTTCTCAGCGATGAGGCCGTGACCGCTGTAGACAATATCGGTGCTCGATTCGCCGGCGCCAGCGGCGGCGTAGACGTAGGCGGCGAGGCAGCGGGCGGACTGGGATTTCACCAGGTCACGGCGGTACGCGGCCTTGGTGAGGAGCTCGTCGCTAGCGGAAAGGTTGCAGAGCAGGGTGGCGCCGGCGAGGGCTTGGGCCCCACTGGGGGGTTCCACGGCCCAGAGGTCTTCGCAGATCTCGATACCGAGCATGCAGTCGGGCATGTCAGTCGCCTGGAAGAGGAGGTCGGTGCCGAAGGGGACTTTCTGGCCGAGGAGTTCGATTTCGGCGACGGGGGCGACCCGGGCCGAGGCGAACCAGCGCTGTTCGTAGAATTCCCCGGTGTTCGGGAGGTGGGTCTTCGGGACGACCCCGAGGATCTTGCCGCGGGAGACCGCGACGGCCACGTTGAAGAGGCGTCCATTGACCTCCAGAGGGGTGCCGACGAGGGCGGTGAGGCCAAGCTTGGCGGTAGCCTCGCAAACCTGTCCTAGGGCCTTTACCGCACCGTTCAGGAGGGTCCGTTGGCCGAAGAGATCACCGCAACTGTAGCCCGTCAGGCAGAGTTCGGGGAGGACGACGATTTCCACCCCCTCTTGGGCGGCTTTTTCCAGGGCCTGGATGATCAGGGTGGCGTTGGCCTCAGGGTCCCCCAGACGTAGGGCCGGCGAGGCGGCCGCCACGGTCACAAAACCGTTCTGGTGGATGCGGTTGGACATCAAAGGACTGGTATCCGTCATGTTCACCGTTGACCGAAGGGGAGGCAACC
>CALQQQ010000147.1 GCA_943332745.1 Opitutus sp. GAS368
ATAGAAGCCGCCCGTCTCGCCGCCGGAAGCGACCGTATCGGAACCCGTATCGATGACCGTCCGCGTCCGCGTGCGGCCCTTGTCGTCGGTGTAGGTTTCCTGCCGAGCGCGCCGCCAATGTTCGCACACGGACCAACTATAGAGAACGCAGGGCTTCTCCGCCAAGTAGCTGGTGAACGGATCACGGCGGACACAAACCCCCTCGAGTTCGACTTCGCCGACGAACACCCCCAGGGCTTTTGAGACCGGGGTATCGTCGAGTAGGCGACGCTTGCGGCCGGCGTTCAAGGCGAGGAGCAAGCTCCCGCCTGAGGCGAGGAGGGCGACTAGACCAGCTCCAGAGGCATCTTGGGACACGGACATCGTTATGCCCGGGATGGGCGGTTTAGCAAGGTTTCGGCGAGGCGACGCTTGCACCCGACCTTGTTCCTTTCACCCTGCGGACAGATGCCCCGACTGTACGACGCGGAAGTGATGCACGCCCGGCTCTGGCCGAAGCGGCATGACTTCACGCATGCCGCCTTCGCCGTGGCCGTCGACGCGGCGACCCTGGATGCGGTGAGGGGCGGAGGCTTCATGCTCGGGCGACGCTTTTCGCCGTACTGTTTCCGCGACCGGGACTTCCTCCCCGCCGCTGAAATCTTCCAACCCGAAGGCGTGGCGCAGGATTTTGGTCTGCCGGGAGATACGCTGGACGGGCGCTTTCGCGCCTTTGTGGCAGCCCAAGGGGAACCATTGCCAGCTCGCGCCGAGATCACGCTCGTCGCGATGCCCCGGGCGTTCGGTAAATCTTACAACCCCGTCGCCTTCATGATGGCGACCGTAGATGGAGAACTCGCGTGCGGCGTCGCCGAAGTCCATAACACCTTCGGCGAACGTAAGGCCTGGTTCCTCGGTAAGGCTTGCCTGAAGCGCGACCACGAGGGCGACGCCTACCTGCAACTGCGAACTGCCAAGCGCTTCTACGTCTCCCCCTTCTCGAAGCTCGATACCGAATTCGAATTCACCCTGCGCGTGCCAGACGGCCGCCTAGCCCTCACTGTCGACCACTACGAAGAGGGACATAAGTCGCTGACTAGCGCCTGGACTGGCAAGCAGGTGCCGTTGACGGACCTCCGCCTGCTCTGGCTGACCGTGAAGTCGCCCCTGCTGATCCTGAAGGTCATCACGCTGATTCATTTACACGCCGCCTGGCTTTGGCTGGTGAAGAAACTTCCCTTTCGCCGCAAAGGGGCTGACATTCCCGACCAGCGAAATCTCCGGCACCCTACCCCTGAACTTACTGGACGACATGACTAAACCTTCCCTCGCCCGCCGCCTTGTCTTCGGGGAACTCGCGAAACTCTCCAAAGGCCGCCTCTCCCTTCGCCTGCCCGAAGGCACGGAGCTCACGCTGGGCGACCCGCAGGCCCAGACGGGCGCGCGTATCGAAATCTCGGACGAGAACGCCTTCCGCCGCATCATGCTCGCGGCCGACATCGGCCTCACCGAAGGGTACATGGAAGGCGAATGGGATTCGCCGGACCTCAACGCGCTGATCGGCTTCTTCATCCAGAATATCGATCAGACCCCCGGTATGTCGGGCTCGGCCCGCAAGGCCCTCGGCGTCGGCCTCTTCCGTATCGCCGATCGCATCGGCCACCTCCTGCGTCCGAACGATAAGAAGACCGTCCGCCGTAATATCTCGGAGCACTACGATGTCTCCAACGATTTCTTCCGTCTCTTCCTGGATCCGTCGATGATGTATTCGTCGGCCCGCTGGGAAGGCACGGATTCGCTCGAGCAGGCGCAGGCCAACAAGAACGAGTCACTCTGCCGCTTCCTCCAGCTCAAGCCGACCGACCACGTCATCGAAATCGGCACCGGCTGGGGTGGCTGGGCCCTGCACGCCGTCAAGAAGTACGGCTGCCGCGTCACCTCGCTCACGATCTCCAAAGCGCAGCACGACCTCGCCGTCGAACGCATCCAAGCCGCTGGGCTATCGGATCGCATCACCGTGAAGCTCGAGGACTTCCGTGACCATCAAGGCCATTACGATAAATGCGTCTCCATCGAGATGATGGAAGCCCTGGGGCATAAGTATCTGCCTGCGTTCTGCGCCTCGATCGGCCGCTTGCTCAAGCCGGACGGCATCGCTGCCTTCCAATACATCACCTGCCCTGATAGCCGCTATGCGCAGTTCCGCGACGGCGTGGACTTCATCCAGAAGCACATCTTCCCCGGCTCGCTCCTACTCTCCATCAACCGCGTCGGCGAACTGATGACCAAGGAAAGTGGCTTCCAGCTCGACCGCGTCGAGGAATTCGGCCGCGACTACGCGCGTACGCTCGACGCCTGGTGCCAGGCCTTCGAAGCGAACCTAGATAAGGTCCGCTCGATGGGCTTCGACGAACGCTTCATCCGCAAGTGGCGCCTCTACTTCCGCTACTGCCAGGCCGCCTTCGAGCACCGCAATATCGGCGTCGTGCAGGCGGTCTACGTGCGGCCCAACCGGCAGGGCTAAGGGCGGCACTATCTTGGGTAGGGCGGGCTCTCCGAGCCCGCCGTTGACCCGACAGAGATCCGCATCTCCGTCCACGAACGGACGGCTCGGAGAGCCATCCCTACCAAGAGGCATTCAGAACTCAAAGGGAGTCCGGGCGATTGGCTGGGTGTCTTGGGTAGGGCGGGCTCTGCGTGCCCGCCGTTGACCCCATCGAGGTCCCTACCTCGTCGTCTTGGCGTCTTCGCGGGCCTGCGAGGCCGTGCTATCGGCCCAGAGCTGCTGGGTGACCTTGAGGAGGATATAGCCACTCACGACGGTGACGGCGGTGAGGATCCAGGCCATGGTCAAGCGCTGAGGGTCGCCCGACGAGTAAAGGAAATTACCGATGGCAAAGAGCGAGCCCCAGATGAGCGCGCAGCCGGCAATCCAGCCGACGAAGGCCGAGCCGATCCGATTCTCCTGCCCAATCTCAGTGTCACTGATGCCGGCCGCAGCACGGATATCCGTCCAACCCGGGCCCGCCGGCTTCACCTTCTGGCAGAAAGCGATGAGCGTCGCGCGATCGGTCTGCGGTCCGATGTAGGCGGTGATGAGCCAGGAAATTGTAGTCAGCCCGACCTGAATGATCGTCGTGGTCGCAAAATCAGCCTGCGGCATGAAGAACGGCACGGCCACCGAGGTCACAAGGGACATCACCATGGCGACGACTTCGCACCAGGCAGAGACGCGCCACCAGAACCAACGGGCGAGATAGAGCAGGCCCGTGCCAGCGCCGATGGAGAGCAGAATCTGGAAAGCCTGCTGCGCCGAGGACATCGTCAGGCTGAGCAACGCCGCAATGACGTAGAGGAACACGGTCGAGAGGCGGCCGACGTTGACGTAGTGGGCTTCGGTGGCGTCCTTCTTCATGAAGCGGCGATAGAAGTCATGCACGAGGTATGATGAGCCCCAGTTGAGGTGCGTCAGGATGGTCGAGGAGTTGGCGGCGATGAGTCCGCCGATCATCAGGCCCACAAACCCAACGGGCAGGAACATGAGCATCGCCGGAAACGCGGAGTCATGGCCGATGAGCGTAGGGTCCGCATTGGGGAACGCCTTGGTGATCGCAGCGAGGTCCGGATAGACGATGATTGAGCACAGTGCGGTGATGATCCACGGCCAGGGGCGCAGTACGTAGTGGGCGACATTAAAGAACAGCGTGCCGCCGAGGGAGTCCTTCTCCGACTTCGAGGCCAGCATACGCTGCGCAATGTACGAACCGCCGCCAGGCTCGGAGCCGGGGTACCAATTAGCCCACCAGCTGACGGCAATCGGTAGAATGAAAATCATGAGCGCCAGCTCCGACATCGTGAAGTTCGGTAGCATGTCCAGGATCGGCTGGCCGGCGCCGCTTACCGCGGACATCACCGGCTCTCCGTCTACCATGACCGGCACGCCATCCTTCACCTGGGCGACCCCGTCCACTATTTTTTGAACCTTAGGCACCACGACCTGCTGGGTCGAAAGCTTCTCAACCAAGGCCTTCAGTCCCGCCCAACCTCCAGCGCCTTTCCCGACCAGGCGTTCGCCGACCTCAACGAGCGAGAACCAGGCCGCGGCGAAGACGGCGGTCATCTTGATGAAGAACTGCACCATATCGATGACCAGCACGCCCCAGAGGCCGGAGTGCGCGGCGAAGACGACATTGAGGACGCCGCAGATGACGATGGTCTGCCAGGCGGGCATGCCGAAGAGGATGTTG
>CALQQQ010000148.1 GCA_943332745.1 Opitutus sp. GAS368
GTGCCGACCTGATCGGCGGTCCAGTAATCGACGAAGGTAGCCCGATCCACGGTGAGCGGCAGACGGAGCCCGATGACTAGGCTGCGCACACGGGTGAGCGTCCGAAAGACGGCGTTAACCTCCTCCGGATTCTTGGCCAAGGCCAGCAACGCCTGGAAGTCGCTGAAGACCACGGCGCTCCCGCGGCGCCATAGCAACTGACGGAACAAGGCGCGCTGCTCTGAAGTAAGAGCTACACCTTCCAACCAATCATCGACGTCCCCTCCGAGTACGAAGACTGGGTCGCGCTGGTACTCATTGGCCGGCGACTTGGCTAGCTCCAGATAAAGAGCACTGCGCACCTCCTGGGAGAGGGCGATGAGATCCTCGCGGGCGGGCAGCAGGATGATGCTGTTACCGCTCTCGACGAGCCGGACCGGATTCATCAGCCTTGCGGTAACCGAGTCAGGTACGCCGGACTTAACCAGAATGGTGCGAACCCCGCTAATGGTGGTCTGTTCGAAGGTCCAGCGGGTCACGGTAGATGGCTTGGCGACCACCGCAAGCAAGGCTTCCGGCGGCTCAAGGTAAACGCTACGAACCTCCAACTGCCCCCAAGGGCCTGATTTCGTGAGCCACATGGGCTCCGTGACGGCACCAGCGACGCCCCCCCAGCAGACGACGGCCAAGAGGCCGAGGGAGCGAAGAAAATGGACGTTCACACCTTTTTAACAACAGAGAAGACCCGAAGTTCCAAATTAAATATGATGACGGTTCGGGAAAAGTCGAAGGACACACCGGCGAACCGGCGGCGTTTCGCATTGTAGCGGCGAGGCTTTGGCCGCACGGATAGGGACCTTTTCCGCCGTGCCCCGACCCAAGCCCAAGAAAGCCGCCGCTCCCGCGCGCGGCCGTGCTGCCAAACCTTCCACGCGTCGCTCCACCAAGCCGACCCGACGCCAGGCAGACGCCGCCTCCACCTCCACCCCGGAAGCCGCTAAGGCCCAGCCCAACCAGCGCATCGGCGTGCTCATCGACGCCGACAACGTCTCGCATCAGCACCTCCCTACCCTGCGCCGCTTCATTGGCGAGACGGAGATCTCTGCCGCCCGCGCCTACGGCGACTTCAACGGCCGCCTCAGCGGCTGGCGCGCCGCCGCCCTAGACTGGCCCGAACTCGACCTCGT
This sequence comes from Opitutus sp. GAS368, assembly GCA_943332745.1. Next base: position 1,167 of record CALQQQ010000148.1, read on the forward strand.
CGATCAGCGCAGCTATACTCCCGGCAAGAACGCCGCAGACATGCGCCTGACCATCGACGCCGTGAAGCTGATGGCCGGCGCCAATCCGCCCACGACACTCATCTTCGTCACGAACGACAGCGACTTCACGCCGGTAGTCGAGGATGCCAAGCGACTCGGCGTCCGCATCATCGTCATGGGCGAACGCACGCACAAGGCGCTGCGCTCCACAGCCCATCACTACCTGAACCTTTCCGAACTGCGCACACGCCTAGATGACGAGCAGTCAGCCAAGTCCGACCCGCGAATCGCCCTAGGCCTCCTCGCCCAGGCCCTGCGCGCGCTCGCCCCGAAGACGAACAAGGAAGTCGGTGCCCTGCTCGATCAGTTCGAAAAGATGCTACCTGAACTCCGCTTCGCCGACGCCCCTCGCCCGCAGCGCGAGCCCGGCCCCCGGCGCGAAGCCCGTGAGCCCCGTCCGGAACGCGCCCAGCGCGAACCCCGCCAGGCTCGCGAACCGCGCGCGCCGCGCGAAGCCCGACCGACACAGGACAATGCCGGTCAGGATTATCGCGATCGCCCGAACCTCACCTCCGCCCAGCAGGCCCAAGGCAAGGCTGAGGCCGACCAACGCCGCGCCCAGCTGCAACAGCGCCAGGATATCATCGAGGCGCTTGTCGATGTCGCCACGGGCCTCGCGCCCGAAGGCGAATGGCTGAAGGTCGAGGTCATTAAGAAATTCCTCCTGCAGGAACATCCGGGCCTCGAAGCCAACGCCCCGCGCTACGCGAAGTTCTACCGCATGCTCGAGGATACTGGCCGCTTCGACGTCCAGCTCCAGGGCTCGACGGTGATGGCACGCCTGAAGGAGTAAGCCTTACTTCCCGATCGTCCGGGCGAGAAAGTCGAGGGTCGCCTCGGTGACGTCAGCCTTATCCGAAGCACTACTGACTTCGGCTCCGGCGAACACGCCCGTTCGCTTCCAGCTCTTGCCCTTGGGATGCAGATCGAAGGTGTGCGGCGCGCTATCGACGACGATATACTCATAGGGAGTCTTCGCGGAGCGCAGCGCTTTGGCCATGTCGTCCGATTGGGCGATATCGACCGTAGTGTCCGCTGTGCCGTGCAGGATGAGTACCGCCGGATCCTGCGCATCGCACTGCAGCTCAGGCAGGTAGGCCTGTTGCTCGGCGGCGGTCGCACCGACGACGTCTCCCTTGCCGTGCTTGGAGAAATTCACGACGCCATACATGTCGATGACAGCGGAGACCTTGGCGGAATGCTTCGCAGCGGAATCGCCGCCGGGTCCGGTCTTGTCGTCCGAAAGTCCGACCATCAGAGCGAGGTAGCCACCCGCCGAACCGCCGGCGACGGCAATTTTGTCCGGATTAACTCCGAGCTCCTTAGCGTGCGCACGCACCCAGCGGACGGCATTACGGCAATCGGCGATATTCTGCGGCCAGACGCCTTCCTTGGACTTCGGACCGAGCACGTAATTACAGCTCACGACGACGTAGCCGGCGCGACAGAGGTCGGCACTGACGCTGGCGGAGCGATACTCGGCCTTGTCGCCGCCGGTGAAGCCACCGCCGTGGATGAAGACCACCGCCGGGCGATTGGAGCGAAAATCGCCTGACGGAAAATAAAGATCGAGCTTCTCCTTACGATTGGCGCCGAGGAAAGGAATGTCGCTCAGCCGAAAGACCGGAATGGGTGGTGCGGTCATGTGCGGTCGGCCATAGGCAGCGGCGGCCAGCGCTGGAATCTTGGCAACCTCGATGATCTCTCCCGGCTTCGCCATCTCGAAGACATGGAGTTGGGCGATATCGGCGGCGGAGACAGCCGCAGCAGCGAGGAGCAGCAAGAGCGAACGCATAAAGGGCGGGGTAGAAAGTTTCTACCCCGCCCTTGAAGGCAGTCAACGTTCAGGCTGAGCTCAGGACAAGGCGTGGGCGTAACCGTCGACGATGGCCTGCAAGGAAGCTTCGACGAGGTTTTCGCTGACACCGACCGTACCCCAGGAGGCCTTGCCATCGGAAGAGCGGATGACCACGCGGGTCTTGGCCGCAGTGCCGTCGGCGCCGCCGAGGATGCGGACCTTGTAATCCACGAGGCTGACCTTCGCCAGCTTCGGGAAAGACTTCACGAGGGCCGAACGCAGGGCCTGGTCGAGGGCATGGACCGGCCCGTCGCCTTCAGCGACGGTGAGGGTTTCCTTACCGCCGATGCTAACGCGCACCACGGCTTCGCAATAGGCCGAGCCCTTAGCTCCGCGCGCGGTGACATGATAAGAAGCGACTTCGAACGGTGCAGCCTTGCTCTTGCCGATATGGCGACGGAGCAGAAGGGCGAGCGAGGCTTCAGCGTCTTCGAAGCTCCAGCCTTCGTGCTCGAGCTTCTTCAGCTCATCGAGGGCGGTGGCCGTGGCGGGAGAGTCGCGGTCGAGATCGATACCGAGGGACTTCGCCTTGAGGACGATGTTGCTGCGGCCGGATTGGTCGCTGACGAGGACGGTGCGCTCGTTGCCGACGACGGTCGGATCGATGTGCTCGTAGGCGGCAGAGAACTTGCGGACGGCGTCAACGTGCGTGCCGCCCTTGTGGGCGAAGGCTGCGGTGCCGACCCACGGACGACGCGGATCGGGAGCAAGGTTGGCGACGCCGTCGACGAAGCGCGAAAGGCCGGCGAGGCCCTTGAGCGAGGTCGAGGAGACACACTTCCAACCGAACTTCAGCTGGGCGCACGGGATGACCGCGGTGAGGTCACAATTGCCGGTGCGCTCGCCGATACCGTTGACGGTACCCTGGACGTGGGAAGCGCCCGCTTCAAGTGAAGCGAGGGCGTTGGCGAGTCCAAGACCAGCGTCGTCGTGCGTATGGATGCCGACGGGCGTCTTCTTGAGGGCAGCGATCGCGGCGCGGGTAGCCGCGGCGACTTCGGCCGGGAGGGAGCCGCCGTTGGTATCGCAAAGCACGATGCGGTCGGCACCACCGGCGACGGCGGCGAGCATGGAGGCGATGGCGTAGGCCGGGTCTTCCTTCCAGCCGTCGATCGCATGTTCGCAATCGTAGA
>CALQQQ010000149.1 GCA_943332745.1 Opitutus sp. GAS368
GCAACGACTTCCTTGTCGGCCTTAGCAATCTTCTTGGTCGGCGGACGAAGTTCGTCGGCGGTCCAGGAATTCGGATGATCAGCGTACTGCTTGCGAACGCCGGCGACGAACTTGGCGTCGACGGGTGCGCCATTATGCTCCCATTCACGACGGACGTAGGTCATCACGCCGGCGATGTCTTCGTCGCTCAGCATGCCCATTGGCGGCATGGAGAGGTCCCAGATGCGGTTCCCTACCTTCACTGGGCCGCCGAGTCCGTGAAGGATGATGCGGGCGGTTACGTCGGGCTTGCCGAGGACCCAGTCGCTGTCGACGAGCGGAGGGGCGAGGCCGTCGAGGCCATAACCGTGGGGTTGGTGGCAGGCTGCGCACAGGTTGGCATAGGTGACCTTCCCTTTTTCTAAGAGTGCCTGTTGGGCTTTCGTCAGGGCGATGACCTTGGGCGGGGCCGGGGCGCCGGGTTTGCCGACCCAGGCGAGGCGGGCGGCGACACTTTCCAGATTCTTGAGCGGGTTGGCTTCGGTGACGGCTTTCTTCAGCTTCGCGAGGGAGACCGGCTCCGCGTTCAGCCAGATCGTCTTGAGCGGCACGACCTTCTTGGTCTTCGGGTCGCGCGTAGATTGGTCGAGGCCGCGAAGAATGGCGGCGCGAAGATTGGCGCGGTCGCCTAGGCTGGCGGCGATCTCGAGCATGCCTTCGAAAGCAACTGCCTTGCCGGCTTGGGAGATCAAGGTGGCGAAGCCATCGAGGACCGGGCCGGTTTGCTTGAGGTTGGCGGCGGTACCGAGCGCGGCAACGGCCTTGGCGAGGGCAACTTCACGGCCGCGCGCACCGGTGAGAGCACCTTCGCGGACCAGCGCGTTGTCGCCGTGGGCGGCCAGGAGTTCAGCGACTGCCTTATCGGCTTCGGCGAGGTTCGCGCCGGAAAGACGAATCGCTAAGTGCGCGAGCACGAGGATCTCCTGCTCATCCTTGATGGCGCAGAGTTCGGCCAACATCTCGGCGGGGGCGATGCGGACGGCGGCGGCGCGGACTTGGGCGTCGGTGTCCTTAAGGGCGATGCGGACGTCCTCGGCGCGGGCGGAGGCGAGGCCGTCGAGGGACCAAAGGGCGTGGAGTCGGGCCGTGGCTGGGGCTTGCGCGTTGGCGAGCAAGATGCGGAGGGGTGTGGCGGCGGAGACGTCGGCGGATTCAACGAGCAGGCGCTGGGCCGAATCGCGCACCCAACCGTTGGGGTGCGTCAGGAGCTTCGTACGGGCGGAGGCGTCGACCGGGATCTTCGTGGCCTTGGGGGCGGCCTGATCATCGCGGACGATGCGCCAGATACGTCCTTGGTTGATCGGCGTCTCCAGCTTACGGGCCTTGATGTTGGCGATGAGGTAGTGCGTGAGGAATCCCGGGTGCTGAAGCATCCCGCGGTAGAGGTCGACGACGTAGAGCGCGCCATCGGGTCCGGTGGCGGTCATGACGGGGCGGAAGCGCTCGTCGGTCGACGTCAGGAACTCTTTTTCTTCGTAGGCGTTGGCTCCCGTGAGCAGACCATCTTTCTCGGTGATGATCACGCGCTTCACCAGATTCGACGATGGCTCCGGGATAAAGGCGTTGCCGCGGAATTCAGCCGGGAAGGCGTCGCCTCGGTAGATGCTTGCACCGCAGGTGGCGGTCGCATTGGCGAGCGTGCCGTCGGCGCGGAGCGTCTTGGCGTCGTAGCCGCGGTTAACGCCAGGGGTAGGGTGTGAGGGGTAGACCGACTGATCTTTGATGACCTTGTTGTTGATCCCGAGCGCGTCGCGGAGCAGCGGATTGCGAGCGTAGGCCGCGGCCGGGAGGAGGTCGGTACGGAGCAGGTCAGAATTGTAGTTGTAGAACAGGCGACCGGCGTCGTCTTGGCTGAGGCCCCATTGGCCACGGCCCAGTCCGGGGCCTTTCTGCCAGGCGCCGTTGGTCAGCTTGAAGCTTGTGCTGTAACCCGCCGCGTAGACACGGTTATCCATCGCCCACGTCGGCGTGTTGGCCATGTGCTCGGGTTGGCCTCCGAACGTCCCGAAGTCGGAGGTGATGAGGATTTTCTCATCGGCCACGCCGGTGCCCTTCGTGTCGCGGCAGAAGAAAAGGTTCGGGGGTTCGGCGACGAAGGCGCCGCCTTTGACGGCCATCACGCCGCGAGGCATCACGAGGTTGTCGAGAAAGGCCGAGGCCTTATCCATGCGCCCGTCGCCGTCCGTGTCCGTGAGGAGCGCGATGCGGCCGAGCGGTTCTTTTTCCGTGGTGCCTTCCATGTCGCGCATGTACCCGCGCATCTCGACGACGAAGAGCCGTCCCTGTTCGTCGAAGCTGATGGCGACCGGGGCTTCGATCATCGGTTCGCTGGCGACGAGCTCGATGCGGAATCCGGGCGGAAGGCGGAAACTCTTCAGGGCTTCTTCGGGAGAGAGGGGCGCGGGTGCCGGCAGGTTGAACTTCAACTGAACGTCGGTCGGCCCCGCGTTGCCCTTGTTGAGGGCGAAAGCGGACGTAACTCCGACAAGCAGAGCTAGGGCGGCAAGCGGGGTCTTCATGCTGGTTTTTAAGACAGTCCAAACTCCCGGGGGTTGCAAGGCGAACCCCCCGTTTAAATGAGCTTTTGACCCTGGCGTTTACTTCTTGGCGACGGGTGCGGGCCAGTCGTCGGTGCGGAAGCTGGTGGCCGGTAGGTCGGCGCCGTTGACCAGATTGCAGTCCGGGTTTTCGGCCCAAGCGTAGCGGACGGCCACCGGGGAGGCGACTTCGGGGCTACTGACGACGACTTCTGTGCCTTCGATGCGGGCGGAGGCGGGCTTCCAGACCTTGTCAGCGCCGGCGATACGGAAGCCGCGAGCGGCACTGCCATCTCTGGTCTTGAGGCCGGCGGCGTGCTTGAGCGAGACACGTATGGCGGAGCCTTCGACCTTATTGCCGACCGGCAGAGGGCCGCTGGTCGCTGCAACTTTAAGTCCATAAACGGATTCAAGCGCCCAGAACGAGAGGCGCTTGCCGACGTCCTGCTTGTTCTTCGGGTGGATGTCCTTGGGGTCACCGATGTCGAGCGTGATGGCCATGCCGGTCTTCGGCAGGGCGAGCACCTTCATCATCGATTCGCGGATGCGCGGCCAGCTCTCCGAGTCGGAGTCGCGGTAGTTAGGCAGCTGCACCCAGGCGAACGGAACTTCGTCCTGCCAGAGCGTACGCCAGCTCGTCACGAGTTGGGAGAGCTGTTTCTCGTAGATGCCGGGGTTGCCCGCGTTGCCTTCGCCTTGGTACCACAACATGCCGCGGAGCGTGTAGGGGGCGAGGTTCGCGACCTTGCCGTTATAAAGTTCGGCAGGGCCGCCCTTGAACTTACGCATCGCGATCGGGTCGTTGGGTTTGCGGGGAATTTCGGTTTTGGCGGCCTTAGCCTTCGCTGCAGTGATTTTCCAAGCGGCGAGTTGCTTCTCGTAGAGGGCCGTGGATTTGGTGGCGTCGAAGGCCTGATAGGCTTTCTGCTGCATGTCGTAGATGGCCTTGGTTTCCGGATCGGAGGACTGCGCCTCGGCCGAGACCCATGATTCAATCGGCGTACCGCCAACGGAGGTGTTCACGAGACCGACGGGGACGCCGACTTCCTTGTGAATCTCACGGCCGAAGAAATAGAGCACCGCGGAGAAGCCGCCGACGTTGTCCGGCGTGCAGGCCTTCCAAGAGCCTTTGCCTTCGGCCTGCGGTTGCTCGGAGTGGGTGGAGGATTCCTGGTAGTGGCGGATCAACGGGTATTGGGCGGCGGTCTTTTCTGCATCGAAGTTATTGGAGGACTGCACGTTCATCGCCATGTTGGACTGGCCGGAGCCAAGCCAGACTTCGCCGACGAGGACGTCCTTCACTTCGAGCTTATGTCCGTCCTTGCCGGTGACGGTGAGCGAGCGGGATTCGGCGGAAGCCTTGAGGGCGTCGAGCTTGAGCGTCCACTTTCCGTCCGCGCCCGCGGTGGTGGTCTTCGACTGACCCGCGAAGGCGACGGTCACGGATTCACCCGCATCGGCCCAGCCCCAGACAGCTACAGGCTTCTCGCGCTGGAGGACCATGTGGTCGGAGATCGGCGCGGCCAGGCGGAAGCCGGCGGCGAAGAGGGAGGTTCCGCCGATGAAGACGGCCAGCAGGATGGGCAGGAAGCGAGGGGTGCGCATGTCTATCTAACAACTGAAACCCGCCTA
>CALQQQ010000150.1 GCA_943332745.1 Opitutus sp. GAS368
AACGTGCAACCCACCGGAAAGGAACTCCCAGGCCTCAGGGTCACCATCGACAAGGTGGTCCACCATCGGGATGCGAACTTCCCGCCTGAAACACCGCACGCGTTCGTCTACTTCCTGACCATCAGTAACCTCTCTCAGGAGACGGTGAAACTCCTGGGTCGGAAATGGATTATTCGCGCTCCAGACGGCACGATCGAGATCGTCGAAGGCGACGGCATCGTCGGCGAGACCCCCACCCTACCCCCGGGCGAGAAGTTCTCCTATAACAGCTACCACCTCGCCGGCGGCCCGCTGACGGCCGAGGGCTCCTTCCATGGCACCACCCAATCCGGCGAGCGCGTCTTCACGCGTATCCCGGTCTTCGCCATGACCCCTCCCCCTGTCCCTTCCTGATGCGACTTACCGACCTAAACTCTGGCCGTGAGATCGGCGCCAACTGCATGCTCGCCGAATTCGGTGGCCTGCGGCTGGTGATCGACTGCGGCCTCCACCCCAAACTCGACGGCCGCAAGGCCTTGCCCCAGATCGACAAGATCCAAGGTAACGTCGACGGCGTGATTCTGACCCACTGCCACCTCGACCACCTGGGCTCGTTGCCATTGCTCCTGAAGCAGCACCCCTCGTCGCGCGTCTACGCTTCAGCCGCCACCACCCTCTTCGTCCGCCGACTCTTGAGCAACTCCATCCAGGTGATGAAGCGCCAGCGCGAGGAGACTGGCAACGCCGACTACCCGCTCTACGTCGAGACCGACGTCGAACGCGTCGAACACGCCCTCGCGGCAGTGCCCATCGCCAACCCGCGCGTCATCGGCCGCGGCGGCGAAGAAGTCGCCCTCACTTTCCACCTTGCGGGCCATGTCGCCGGCGCCGTGGGCTGCCTGATCGAACACCGAAAGAAGAAGCACTTCTTCACGGGCGACGTCCACTTTAAGGCGCAGCGTACCGTCGCGGCGGCCAACTTCCCGCGCACGCCGGTCGACACGCTCGTCATGGAGTGCACCCGCGGCGCCACGGCCACGGTCCCAGGCTTCGACCGCAGCAAAGAAGAGCAGCGCCTGATCAAGGCCGTCAACGCGATCTGTGACGACGGGGGCTCAGTCCTCCTGCCGGCCTTCGCCTTCGGTCGCATGCAGGAAATCCTACTACTGCTTCAGGAAGCCGCCGATGCGGGCAACCTCGCCGACGTGCCGATCTTCTGCTCAGGCCTCGGGATGGATCTCTGCGACTACCTCGACGCCGCCAGCAAGAAGACGAAGCAGGTCAAGTTCAGCCGCCAGGTCCTCCGCGACCTCGGCATTCTGCCGCTCTCCCGCAAATATACCCAGCCGGGCAAGAACATGCCCGAGCGCGGTATCTATCTGCTTTCGAGCGGCATGCTCGTCGAGAAGACCCCGGCGTGGCGCGTCGCCGCCAACATGCTCGACCACGAAGAGAACGCGGTGTTCTTCGTCGGCTACTGCGACCCGGAAACCCCGGGTGGCGAACTGATCGGCATGAATCCGGGCGGCGAATTCAAGTTCAAGTCCCTCGACCACACCTCGACCCTGCGCGCCAAAGTCGAACGCTTCCACCTCAGCGGCCACGCGGATCGCGAAGAGCTCCTCGACTTCGCGAAGGCCCTGGAGCCGAAGGATATCGTCCTGACCCACGGCGATCCGCCGGCACGAGCCTGGATGAAGGAAACGCTCGCCGCCGCGATGCCCGGTACCCGCGTGCATGACCCCGAACCGGGCGTCCCCCTCGAGCTGTGAGCCTGCTGCCGCAGTCCGTCGAAGATTGGCGTGAGTTCACCCTCACGCGCGGTCCTCGTATGGCGGCGGAAGCTTTCCTCATCAAACTCGGCGCGCTCGGTGCGGACGAACAACGCGCGGCGCTCTGCGGCCTGCCCGACGTCGCCACGCTGACCCGTCGTTTCGAAGCCGCTTGGCCCCTGCGCGAAGCGGCCCTGGGCGGAGTACCCTTCCTGACGAAGGACCTGTATTTCCGAAAAGGCGAACCCACCTTCGCTGGCTCGACGTTCCTGCCGGAAGAAATCGGCCCAGCCCGCACGACCTCCACCCTCCCCGCCGCCTTCGAAGCGGACGCCGGGGCGATTGAATGTGGGCGGACGCAACTGAACGAATTCGCCTTCGGCTTGACCGGGGAGAACCCGCATTTTGGCGACTGCCCTCACCCTGAACACCCCGAGCTCCTCTCGGGAGGCTCGAGTTCCGGTTCGGCTTTCGCGGTCGCCCGCGGACTCGTACCTTTTGCTCTCGCGACCGACTCCGCCGGCTCCATTCGCGTACCTTGCGGTTACTGTGGCGTATGGGGTCTGCGGCTATCGCCGGATATTTCCCCCGTCGGCGACATCTTTCCGCTCTCTCCTGGCTACGATACCCAAGGTTGGATTGCCCGGACGGCGAAAGATCTCCGGCAGGTATCGGCCGCGGTGCTCGGCGAAGCCCCGCCGGCCGGAGCGGGCCTCTGGGCCGGCGACCTTGGGCTCGGCATCCCCGCGGCGGACCTTGCGGCTATGCGCGCGGTCGCCCTGCGAGCTGGCGCCCAAGAAGATCCCGTGGCCGCGACGCTCCTTCGCCTCGCCTTCGCGGAAGCGGCCGATGCCTATCCGACGCTTGGCGGGTACGCCGCTGCCCGCGTGCACGCTGGCTGGCTCGAACGTCGTCGCGCCGACTACGACCCAATCGTCTGGGAGCGCCTCGATATGGGCCGACGCCGAACCCATGACGAACTGCGCGCCGCCGAAGCCGTCCGCACGCGCGTGACCGAAGCCTTCCGGACCATCTTCCGCCGCCATCATTTCATCGCGCTACCCGCGACGTTCGGCGGCGCCGTCCGCAAGGCTGACTCAGACGCAACGCATCGTCGTCGCCTGCTCGCCCTCAACGCGCCCGCTTCCCTCGCCGGCCTGCCTGTGGTGGCCACGCCCGCACGGTTGCCCAACGGCCTTACCGCCGGAGTGCAGTTCATCTTCCCCGACATGGCGAACTTCGGCTGGGACTCAATCCTCGGCCGGCTCGCCTGATCAGAGGCGCTTACGGCGCATGTGTGCCGAAGGCTGGCCCAACGCCTCGCGATACTTCGCCACGGTACGGCGGGCGATCTGCACGCCGCGCTTGCGCAACTCCGCCGTGATAGCCTCGTCGGCTAGCGGCTCGGCGGGGTTCTCGCGCGCCAGGATGTCGGCAATCAGTTCCTGAACGCCTTCCTGCGCCACGGTGCCTCCGTCGGAGGTCGCGACACCGGAAGTGAAGAACCAACGAAATTCGCGCAAGCCATGCGGCGTCAGCATCCACTTGCTGGCGGCGGCGCGACCGACCGTGGTCTCATGGACGCCCATCTCCTTGGCAACGTCGGTCATGGTCAGCGGACGGAGCTTGGCCGGGCCGTGTTCAAAGAAATCGGCCTGACGCTCGACGATGATGTGCGCAAGTTTCTCGATGGTGCGCTGACGCTCCTCGATGGCGCCGATGAGGAACTTACCCTGTCGCATCCGCTCCAGGATATAGGCCCGCTCCTTGTCGCCAAGGGCTTGGCCGGCGAGCATGTCCTTATAAGCGGGTACAAGGCGAAGCTTGGGGACATGGCGGTCATCCATGATAACCTTCCACTTACCGTCGTCCCCCAGTTCCACGGCGGCATCAGGCGTGACGACGCGGTTGTCGTCGCGAGCGAACCGACGGGCGGGCACGGTCTCGAGCTTTGCGAGCTCGGCGAGGGCCTCGCGGATGCCGTCGAGTTCGACGTCGAGGACGCGGGCGCATTCCTCGAGCCGGCGACCCATCATGGGCTCCCAGCAGTCGGTAATGAGGCGGGCGGCGGTGGAAAGGCCGCGGCCGCGCTGCCGTAGCTGGGCGAGGAAACACTCACGAAGGTCGCGGGCACCGATGCCGGCGGGATCGAACGCCATCAGGAGCGTGTGCGCCGTCATAACGGCTTCGTAAGGCTGGCCGGAGCGCAGGGCGACGGTGGAAAGGTCTTCCTCAACGAAACCGCGTTCGTCGAGCGAGGCGATGAGGAGCTTAAGCGCTTCCTGCACGGCCGGATCTTCGGAGGCCGTCCGGGCCTGATCGGCGAGGTGTTCGGAAAGCGAAGCTTCGCCCGTCGCGGACTCCATCATGTGCCGACGGCGTTCTTCGTCCTCCTGCGTGTAGCCCTGGGAACGGATTTCCTCGTAATAGCTCTCGTCCC
>CALQQQ010000151.1 GCA_943332745.1 Opitutus sp. GAS368
GAGAAGACAAAGCAACGCAGACCGGACCTGATGAAAGACCAAGAACACCAGCCATGAGCAACCATCCCCTCATCCAATTTGCCACCCAGCCCCAGCTGAAGACCGCCCGCGGCGACCATCAATTCAAGGTCGGCGACGGCGTGAAGGTCGCCACCAAGGTTCGCGAAGGCGACAAGGAGCGCACCCAGACCTTCTCTGGCATCGTCATCCAGCGTAAGGGCGGCGGTATCCACGAAACCTTCACCGTTCGCCGCATCTCCTTCGGCGAAGGCGTCGAACGCACCTTCCCGGTCCACTCCCCCAACATCGAGAAGATTGAAGTCGAACGCGTCTCGCAGGTCATGCGTGCCCGCCTCTTCTACCTTCGCGACCGCCAGGGCAAGTCGGCCACCAAGGTTAAGGAAAAGCGCTTTGACCCGACCGAGCACGCCGCAGCTGCTGCCGCGGCCGCCGCTGCCAAGTAAGCCCTCCGGGACTTCTCCAAAACCCCGCCACCAGGCGGGGTTTTTTGTGCCCTGATCCGAGGCCGAGCCAGAAGCCGACCGAAAAGGCCTCCAGACCCCCTATACGCAAGATACAGCCTAACCTACTTATTAACAGTGGCTTGTTTTGTGTGTTTTGGGAGAAGGCCTCGGTGATGTAGGGTATTTTTTACCAAAACCTTCGGGGGAAGGCTTGACTCTCCCCCTCCCTCCTGCGTTTTTGCACATCCGTCTTTTGAGAACTCTCCTGAGACGATAACTCGCCACCTTCTCCAAATCCAATGCTACGCATCCGCCTCCAACGCTTCGGTACGAAAAACGAGCCGACCTATCGCCTCGTCGTTGCCGAACAAGCCATCCGCCGTGACGGCCGTTTTGTCGAAGTCCTCGGCAACTACAATCCCCGCGCTCGCGGTAAGACCCCGGGCCTGGTGATCAACGTCGAGCGCGTCGACCATTGGGTCAAACTCGGTGCCCAGCCGTCCGACACCGCGAAGTCGCTCGTGAAGCGTGCTCGCGAAGAAGCGGCGGCTCCGGCCAAGGCCTAAGTAAATTTACACGGCGGAAACGCCCACCCTGACGATGCTTCACCCCGCCACCCGGCGGGGTGATTCATTTGGGGAGGTCGCCGAGGGCCCGGAGTTCAGTTGAGCTTATTCCAGCCACCCTTGCCGTCTTTCTCCAATCGCTGGAACCCCGCCTGGGCGAGACGTTTGTCGCTCAAGGACTGCTTCATGGCCCCCTCGCCGTACTTAGTCGTAAGCGTAGGCGATTCGAGCACCCGGCGGCACGGCTCCTTCGTTACAGGATGATGCGTGAAGTCGGGAACTTCCGGCGGCAGGTCGACCTCGAACTCCTCCCCTTCGGCGCCGTCGGGCTTGATGACGATGTAACGGCGCAGCGACATGGGTTACTTGCGGGAGGACCGCGGGTCGAAAGCGTCGCGCAGGCCGTCACCGAGGAAGTTCAGGGAAAGGAGGGTGAGCGCGAAGACGACCGAAGGCGAGATCAGCAACCAAGGACACTCCTCCATGATGTCGGCGCCTTCTTTGATCATTAGGCCCCAGGAAGTCATCGGGGCCTTCACGCCGAGGCCGAGGAAGCTGACGAAGGCCTCGAGCAGCATAACTCCAGGGACGGTGAGCGTCGCGCACACGGCGATGGTCCCGGCGAGGTTGGGCAGGTAATGCCGACTGAAAATGCCCCAGCGAGACTGACCCAGCGATTCGGCGGCCTGGACGAACTGCGAGGCCTTCAGCTCGCGAGTCTGGTTACGGATGATGCGCGCCATGGTCAACCAGGAGACGCCCCCGACGGCGAGGAAGATCATCGGCATGTTCTGACCGAAGACCACCGTGCACAGGATGACGATGAGCGTCAGCGGCAAGGTGCTCACGATGTCGACGAAGCGCATCAGGGCGTCCTCCGCCCGGCCGCCGACCTCCGCCGCCAGCACACCATAGCAGATACCCACGGCCAGCGCGACGGCGGTGGCGATGAGGCCGACGAAGAGCGAGATCATGCCTCCTTGCAGCAGGCGCGAAAGGACGTCGCGCCCGAGGAGATCCGTCCCGAGCCAATGCGCGGTAGAAGGCGCCGCCGCGCTGTGCGCCAGGTCCTGCGCCATATACGGATACGGCGCGATCAGCGGCGACAGGAAGCAGACGGCGGCGATCAACACCAGAAACCATCCGGACCAGACCGCGGCGCGGTCGCGCCGAAAACGCTGCCAGCCGCTCTCGGCAGCGAGGGACTCGACGACGGGCTCGCTCATCGGCTCCGGGCCACCTTGGGGTTTAGCGCGGCATTGGCCAGATCCGCCGCGAGGTTAAGAAGGAGCAATGCCACGGCGTAGACAATCGTCGTACCAAGGATCAGCATGACATCGCGATTGATGATGGCGGTGACGAAGAGACGCCCCATGCCCGGGACATCGAAGAGCGATTCAATCACGAAGGAGCCCGAGACTAGGCCGGCGGCGGCGGGGCCCAAATAAGTGACGACCGGCAGCAGCGCGTTGCGCAGCGCATGGACAAACCAGACGCGCAGCGGCGGCACGCCCTTGGCGCGCGCGGTGCGCACGTAATCCAGCGAGCGCACTTCCATCAAAGATCCGCGCGTCAGTCGCGCAAGCGGCGCGGCGGTGATCAGGCCGAGCGTGCAGGCGGGCAACACGTAATGGATTGCCGAACCCCATCCACATGGTGGCAACCAACCCAAGCCCAGCGAGAAGATCAAAGCCAGGATGGGGCCGAGCACGAACGAAGGTACGCAGATACCCACGAGCGTGAAACCCATCGGCACGCGATCGAGCCAACTGTTGGGTCGCGACGCCGCAAGGACGCCAACCGGCACGCCGATGAGCACGGCGATGAGCAAGGAGACCAGGCCGAGCGCAGCGGAGACGCCGATGCGCGAACCGATGACTTCGCGCACGGACCAGCCCGGATACTTGATCGATGGGCCGAGGTTCCCTTGGGCCAGATTGACGACGTAGTTGCCGAGCTGCACGGGGAGCGGCTGATCGAGGCCGTAATACTGCTCGAGTCGCGCCTTCACTTCCGCCGGTAGCGGCCGATCCTTATCGAAGGGTCCGCCAGGCACCGCATGCGCCAGAAAGAAGGTCGCGGCCACCACGACCAGCAGCACCGGAATCATCTCCAGCAGGCGGCGCAGCACGTAGGCCATCAGGGTGTCTTCTCGGCGGCCTTGACACGCTTCTCAAGTTCTTCGGTCGTCGGCGGCGCCGGCAGACCGGCGGCGCCCTTGGTCGTCCACCCCATCCGGATCGCCATGGCTTCGTACTCCTGCGGATTGAGCGTGCCACGCGCCTTGAGTCGGGCCTTCCGCTCATCGTTGTCATCCAGCATCTTTTCCTTCGCAATGGCCGCATCCCGTTTCGGATCCGGCAACGCGCAGCCGACGACGAGCAGCGCGCCGGCGAGCAGAAGGACACGGGGCAAAGACTTCATACTGGAGTTCTATTCCGCGAGGGCGGAGGGGCTCAAGCGCGTACAAGCCCCCGGCCCGGTGAAGCGATGGCGACGGCGGGCGACCTGGTTGTAGAAAAAATCCGCTAGCCTCCGCGGGCAGACGGATGCCAGCACGGCAAGGAGGCGCCAGCCGCCGCCGAGGGAGCGGAGTAAGGTCAGGATAGCCGCGGAGCGGACGTGACGGCGGGAACCGGCCCAGACGACCATCGTGTCCGGGTCGCCACCAGGAGGCTCCCCAGCGATACGGGCGGCCTCACCCTGGTTTGTGGCGAAGACCAGGCGTCCCGCCCTGTCCCGGCGTGCAAGCCAGGCCGCCGTGCCGTTACACAGGGCGCAACTACCGTCGATCAGCACGACAAGCGGGACTTCCTGCATGAAGTCAGCCTAACCAAGGCCAGGCGGGTGTGAAGGGTCAAAAAACGCCGACCTAGCCGGAGAAAGGGCCTTTAACGCCAGCGAAAGCGCTTGTCATGAGCCGATGCGACTGCCAAGTTGCCCATCCTGTTGGCCGGAAGGGTATCCAAGTGGCTAAAGGTCGCGGACTGTAAATCCGTTCAGCTTCGCTGTTCGTGGGTTCGAATCCCACCCCTTCCACCAGCAGGACGTTCGAGGCCCCTCCAAAGGGGGCCTCTCC
>CALQQQ010000152.1 GCA_943332745.1 Opitutus sp. GAS368
CCTTTACGGGGCAAGGAGAAGTCCCCTTCGAAGTCTAGGGTGGAGGTCTGAAGGTCGATTTCACCGGCTAGGTCCAGGCGGGACTGGGGTCCGGTAATGGCCAGGTCAGGGAAGTAGGCCCGTCCGCCCACGCAGCCAAAAGTGCCCTTGGCCTGGCTGAGTTCGTAGGTCGTGGCGCCCACACCGACCGCTTCTAGGACGTTGGAGATGCCCCCAAGGAGTCGCACCTTCTTGAGCTCCGGATCCGTGAGCGAGTATCGCCCAAGCCCCCTCAGCATGCGGGGTTTTTCGAGGTCAAGGTAACCGCTGAAATCGAGGTCTAGCTTGCCGGCTTTGGCCGCCTTGGCGGTAGAAGCCGGCGGGGTATCCTTCGGCTTGTGGGCTCCTAGGTCGTTGAGGAGTTGGCCGATTTGCGCTGGGTCGCAGCCCTTAAGGCCGAGCGAGAGCTTGGTCTGGCGCAGTGGGTCGCCATCCAGCGAGAGCCGCGCTTCGCCGTCGGCGAGTCCGAGCTTTGCGCGCACGTGCATGCCTCCCTCGATATTCTCGGTGCTGACTTCGAGTCCGCGGCCTGCGATACCCCACGCGGAGAAATCGCCGGCACATTGGATCGAGGTCTTGATGTCTGGACCCTTCGCCCCTGGCGTGAGCAATAATGTGAGTCGATGATCGGCTGGCAGTTCGAGACCACGGAGTGCTTCGCCGAATTCCTTGCCGGCACAGCGCGCAGCAATCCATGGCTGGAGGTTACCTTCGGCGCGCACGACCGGTCCAGCCAGAGCGAGGGGTTTGGTCCAATCCCACGTCGCCGAACCTTCGACGCTGCCGCCGGTCGCGGAATCACCGCCTTCCAAGCGATGGAGGCCGATAAACGTTCGCTTAGCGTCGGCGTCGATGGAGACCTCAACGTGGCGGAAAGGCGCTCCCATGAAATCGAAACGATTCAGGAGGGCGCGGCCTTTGGTCACGCTGGTCATCGACCCCCAATGGCTTTCGACGTCAATGAACGCGTAGGGACGCTCCCGGAGGAAGAGCATCTTCCAGGCCGAGACCCACCACTCACCGAGCACGCGGTCGAGGCACGCGGGGTCCATCTCGCCGTTCAGGTGGAGCATGAAGGCGCCGCCAGCCTTAAGCTCGCAGTCAGCCGATCCGGTGATCGAGGCCAGGCGGAGGTCGCGCAGGCGAAGGGGGGCGCCGACGCGGGCAGGGTCAAAGTCGAAGCGCGTGCGCAAGGGAAGGGCCTTTGCCGGCGAGATCGCCTCCGCCGAAAGTCCGAGGCCCCGGAAGCCGGAAAGCGCGATCTCGCCGGAGGCTTGCCTGAGCTCGCCCTTCGCTGAGAGGTTCGCCGCGACCTCGCGCAAGAGGACGTCGCCTCGCAGTTCGATGCCGGCGGAGTGAAGAAGGCGGCCGACTTCGGGCTGCGAGCTAATCTCTTCACCAGAGAGGTGGGCGTAGCCGATCATAGCCGTCACGGCTCCATTCGGAGAGAGCAGGGCCGAGCCGCTGGCCGTTGAGCGATTGGAAAGGAGGTCGAAGGCGACCTGGTAGCCATCGGCGGAGACGGGTCGGGCGTCCAGTTTCACGTGCCGGAGTTCGACGCCTGCGAATTTCGTCCGGGCCAGCGTCAGGTCGGCGACCATATCTACGCGGCGGCTTTTACCGCGCGCATGGACGTCGAGTTTCTCCGCTGTGACATTGCGCCAAGCCATCTCTTGCGCGCCACCGTCGAGACGCCAGTCGGCGATTCGTCCGTCGGCCGCGACCTTGATCGCACCGTGGAGATTGAGCCCGCGCACTTGGATGAGCCCGAGCCCGCTGTCGGACCAATCGTTGCCTAGCGCCGCCAGGACGGAGACTTCAGCGGTGCCATCGCTGCTGCCTTGGCAGTGGAGCGAGACGGAGGCTCCGCCGGATCGCTCGGCCACGTCGATCGCCGTCTCGATGGAGGCGAAGACGTCCGCCAGCTGGCGGGAAAGGGGGGCCGCACTTTTGTTATCTTTCTCGCTACGAAGGAGTCCGGTCGGCACTTCTCCAGAGAGATGGCCGGTGATTTTACCGCCCCGCGCTTGAATCGACCGAAGGTTGAGCCAGCGGCCTTCCTTGGTGACATCGAGGGTCAGGGTGTCGATCAAAGGCCGGCGGACGCCGCCGCGGGCGACGGACGCCGGGCACCAAACGCGGGCACCCGAAAGGCGAACCTGCGTCGGCTCAATCTGGCCGGCGATGAGGAGGGCGGGGTTGAGTGCGACTTCCACGCGCGCCGCGGTGAAGACGTCGCCCGACATGCCGTCGACGCCGAGCGACAGGTCGTCGGCCGCCAACGTCAGGTCGGGCATCATCCAGAAATTGCGGGCCTGTAGGCGCAGGCCATGTTCGGTGAGCTGCGTCGTGATGCGCTCCGTGAGGAAGTCCGGTAGCTTCGTCGGATGGTCGAGGTTGGCGACCCAGCAGAGGGTCAGCTGGACCGGGAGTAACAGGAGTAGGCAGGTATTCGTCAGTCCGCGCAGGAACCTGCGGAAAGGGGAACTTGCCGGCTTCGGTTTCATCTGCCGGTGTCGGCCAGGAGAGGAATCAGGATTTCGGCGAGGCCGGCTTCGAGGATGAAATCGTCGTCGTCGGCTTCGTCCCGCAGGAGCAACGAGCGGGTGCTGAAGGGAGCCGAGCAGAGATAGGTACGGAAGGTTTCGCTCGCCGCGCCGGCGCCGGCCGCAGCTTGGTCGGTCACGCGGAGTTCGTATTTCCAGCCGCCGGCGCCGACATCGCGCCCTGGGAATTCCGCCGCGCGGACTTCAGCGAGTCCGCCGGCGAGGCGGCGCGAACTGGCCGGGTCGAGCCGTCCGGAGCCGGCCCAGTTACCGTCCGGCCCCAGGCGCGCTTCGCCGATGACCTTACCGTCGCCGCGCGAAGTCAGACGCATTCCGCTCACGCGGGCACCTTGCGGAAGTTCCGCGACCGTGCGTTTACGCCAGGCCTGCGGCTCGACGTTCTGATGGCCGCCGTTGAGTAGGGAGACGTCGCAGATGGCCGCCAGCGGCGAACCTTTGGCGTGCACGACACGCGTGCCGGCGCCCTTGTTCGGGTCGTCGGTGAAGCTGAGCAGGATGCGGTCCGTGCCAAATTCCAGCTCCAGCGTCTGTAATGAAGTGGTACCGGGGTTGGCGAGTGCCATCACGGCGGGTAAGTTGGCGCCTCCGCTGGCCGGCTTGCGACGGCTGGCGCGTAGCTGCGCGACGGCGCCCAAGAATCGAGACACGATTTTCGAGTCGGCTTCGCGGCGTTTGGTGACGGTGGAACCAGGCGCGACCGGAATTTCCCAGCGCGCTTCAGCCGTACCGCCTTCCAGTCGATGGAGGGTAATGGTGCGGCCGCCGGCCGCGATGGTGAAGCCGGTGACGAGCGACGAGTCGAAGTCGGCCGGCCGGGAGTCGGCGAGCGTCTCGCGGGCGGCGAACCAATCGGCGAGCAGGCGGGCTTCAACAAGGAAGACCGAGGCGTTATCCTCGAGCTTCGCGCAGAGCATGGTCGGTTGCGCCGGCGCTGGCTTGCCGACGAGGAGGACCTGCCGCCGCGCGTTGCCTTCGAGCGAGAGGCGCAGTGTCGGTGTCGTCAGGCCAGTGACTTCTTCGGTAAGGGCAACGAACTTACTGGCGCGCAGGTTGGTCAGGTCGGCGACCGCGCGCGTCGTGGCTTCGGCGTCGGCAAGCGCGTCATATGGGGTCTCGAAGCGCCATTCTGGCGCCTGCACGCGGCGCCCGACGCGAGGCCGGACCTCCGATGTGATCGCAGTTACGATCTCTCCGTCTTTCGTGCGATGCCGAACCGAGACGGCTCGTGCTTCGAAATCCGCGATCTCAAAGACTTTGTCCACGCGGTAGCTTTCCGCTTTCGCCGCCAAGGCTGCGGCCATCGCTTCCGGCAGCGGGATGATGCGCTTGCCGTCTTCGGTGAGCAGGAAATGGTGCCGGGTGGAAGGTTGCACGCCGATCTTAACCTCGACGACAGCGCCCGTCTCCGCGACGACCTTGAGGGTCCAGCGCGGCGTCTCGAGTCCGTAATCCTTGAGCCCGGCTCCGTTGGCCTTGGCTTCGCTCGCGTCAAAGCCGCTCTC
>CALQQQ010000153.1 GCA_943332745.1 Opitutus sp. GAS368
CCCTTTGTCACGGGGCTACTCGATGGGTTGATTAAAAATCATGAGGCTTGGAAACAGGGCAATCCGAAGCTCCACGCCTGGCAGAAAAGCCGCTTACTCGACAATGGACTTTATTGGCAGGTCGATTCCTGGGAGGGACAGGAATTCTCCATCGGCGGCACGGGTATCCGCCCACCGATTAACTCGTATATGTTCGGCGGGGCTCAAGCGATCGCGCGGATCGCGGAATTGGCGGGCCGGAAAGATCAGGCCGAACACTATCGGGCCGAAGCCGAGCGACTACGCCAACAGGTGCAGGCCCAGCTGTGGGACCCCGAGGCAAAATTCTTCAAAGTGATGCGGCATGAAAATGCGCCCACAAATCAGTATAACAACTCCGTCGCCGAGGACTGCGACCCAGGCAAGCTCGTCAAGGTCCGGGAAATCTTTGGCTATGTGCCCTGGTATTTCAATCTACCTACAGACGGCCAGGGCTACGAGGAAGCTTGGCGCCAACTGACCGACCCGCAGGGATTCCTCGGTACGTATGGCCCGACCGTGGCTGAGCGTCGGCATCCCAAGTTCTTTATCAACGCCGCGGGCTGCATGTGGTGCGGTGCGAGTTGGCCTTTCTCGACCTCCCAGACCCTGACCGCCTTAGGCAATGTCCTAAACAACTATCACCAAGGTGTGATTGGTAAAAAAGAGTATTTTGATACCCTGAAAGCCTACACTCGTAGCCATCGCCTGAAGGTAGACAACAAGCTCGTGTCGTGGCTCGACGAGTCGATCAACCCCGATACGGGTATCTGGATGAAGGTCGGCCCGTTTCCGAAAACGCGGGGCCGCGATTACAATCACTCGACTTATTGCGACCTAATCATCACGGACCTAGCTGGCCTCAGGCCACGCGCGGATGACTTGGTCGAAGTCAACCCACTCGTGCCCGATGGGGCGCTCGATTACTTCTGCTTGGATAACGTCAGCTACCATGGGCACTCGCTCACCATCCTCTGGGATAAGACCGGCAAGCGCTACAACCGCGGGACTGGCCTTCGCGTGCTCGTCGACGGCAAAGAGATTGCCCACAGCGACACGTTGCAGCGCGTGACAGGAAAGCTGACCCATTGATCCGTTGACCCGTTGGCCAGATGTAAAAATCCTGCCCCTGCCCCCACCCCTACCCCTATTTAAAAACATGCGTTCCCTCCTCGCCCTCCTGCTGCTAGCTCCGCTGGACGTGCTCCAAGCTGCCGAGGCCCCCAAGCAAGGCTGGAACCCAGACACAACCTTTCCACCGCTCTCGCCCGCGGCGGCCATCCAGACCATCGAGGTGCCGAAGGGTTATCATCTTCAATGCATTGCCAGCGAACCAATGGTGGAGGACCCAGTCTCCTTCGCTTTTGATCCAAATGGCGCTCTCTACGTCTGCGAGTGGCGGAGTTATATGCAGGATGAGTTTGCCACAGATCAAATGAAACCCGTCAGCCGGGTGGTCAAGTTGGAGGACACCGATGGTGACGGCGTCATGGACAAGCGCACCGTCTTCATCGATAACGTGCTACTACCCCGCACCGTACTCCCGATGCGCGACCGAGTAATCGTCAGCTTCACCGGCGACAGCTCCTACTGGTCCTACTTTGACGACAACAAAGACGGCATCTCCGACCGCAAAGAACTCATCTATAAAACCGGCCCCGACAACAGCAACATCGAGCATCAGCGCACCGGCATCCTGTGGAATCTTGACAACGTCATCGCCACCAATGACACCCGTTTTCGTCTCCGTCAGGATGGCACCCTGGAAGCCGTGCCCTATCCCGAAGGACGCATCAGCCAGTGGGGACTAGCACGCGATGACGATGGCCGCTTATTCTGCACCCAAGCGGGCGGCGAGAATCCCGCACAATCGTTTCAATTACCCGCCGGCTATCCCATCCTCCGCCTCCAGGAACATGGGCCGGACTACGGCAGGCCCTACGCCATCTGCAAAGTGTGGGACGAGTCAGGCGGGGGCTACAACTTCGCCAAGCAGCACATTCTCAACAAGTTCTCCTCCTGCTGCGGCCAAACCATACTACGCAGTCATCTCATGCCGGAGTTCTACAGCAATATGATCACCTGCGAGCCGGTGGGTCGCCTCATCCGCATGACGCGCTTCGCTTGGAAGGACGGCCTCGGCACCGCGCATAACGCCTTTCCAAGTAGTGAGTTCATCCGCAGCACGGACGCTTATTTCCGCCCCGTCTGGACCGAGACCGGCCCTGATGGCTGCCTCTATATCGCCGACATGTATCGTGGCATCATTCAGGAAAAGACCTGGTTCCCCACCGAAATCGACCCCAGTATCAAAGATTGGCGGCAAAGCTCGCTGCCCGCCTGGGTGGAGCGCTATAAGCGCGTTAAAAAATGGGGCATGACCAATGTCATCCGTCATGGCCGCATCTACCGCCTCGTACCCGACGATAAAAAGCCCGGCCCGCCGCCGCGCATGCTCGAGGAAACGCCCTCGCAACTCACGGCTCATCTCGCGCATCCGAACGGCTGGTGGCGAGATACTGCGCAGATGCTGCTCGTGACCAAGCGCGATGCCAGTATCGCCCCCGAACTCATTGCGATGGCCCTTGGCCACAGCGACATCAATGCCCGCATCCACGCCCTCTGGACACTCGATGGACTCAACGCGCTCCCCAAACATGTGCTGCTCGCCAATCTCCAGCACACCCATCCACGCGTCCGCCGCGCCGCCGTACAGATCAGCGAAAGCCTGTTCGCCAAGCATGACCCCGACATCGTTGCCGCACTCGTCACCCTCACCACCGACCCTGACCCGCAAGTGCTCGCGCAAGTCTATCTCGCCCATCGCAGCATCAAGGCACCGCCCCCCACCGCCCTCATCGAGAAAGCCCACACACATCCGCTCATCGCCGCCCTCATCGACAAAGACAAAGCCACCGCCTCACGGGCCGAACTCGGCACCTCCGCCAAGCAAGGCCAGCAAATCTACCAAACCCTCTGCACCGCCTGCCACGGCCCCGACGGCCTAGGCATCAAGCAGGGAGACAAACTCCTCGCACCCGCCATTGCGCGTTCGGCCTGGTTCCAAAACAACGGCGACATCTCCACCCTCGCCCGCATCCTCCTCCACGGCCAGACCGGCCCCATCGACGGCGTCACCTATGGCGAAGGCCTCATGCTCCCGCTCGCCCAAGTCTATGATGACGACCAAATCGCCAGCGTGCTGAACTACATTGGCGAACGTTGGCACAAGTGGAAACATCCCGTCACCTCTACCGCCATTAAAACCATCCGCACCGAAACCGCCGGACGTAAAACCCCCTGGACGGCTGAGGAACTTAAAGTCCGGCTGGAAAAGCGGTGAACAACCACCCGCGAATCCGCCTCGCTCAATGGTAGCGCAGGAGTCCGGACCGAAGATTTGCTCCCTCTCGCCTTTTAACGTCTGACGCCAAGCCGTGGGCAACATGACCATCGAGCCGATGTCGCTTCCTCTGGCGACAGACTAACCTCACGGCGTTTACCAAAGGTTTCTCCGTCGACATCCCGCGACACGGCGTGATGTTAATCCAGCTACCCCCACCAAGAAATAGACCTATTATTTTTATGAAAAGCACCCTACCCCTCCTCGCCCTCCTGCTACTAGCTCCGCTGGCAGCGCTCACTGCCGCCGACGCCCCTAAGGCCGCCAAGCAGGCTCCTAAGAAACAGGATCGCCCGCAACCGCCTACGCGCGCGTTCGACGCCCCGGGCGCGCCGGCCTTCGTCCGCCTCGACACCAAGACCTCGCTCGCCGACGGCAACTACCTCGTGGGTCCGACCTATGTCGCCGCCCCAGAGACCAAGGCCGTCGAAGGCGTGCCGCAGGGCAAGATCCAGCAGTTCCAAATCGATTCCAAGACCACCCAGCGCTTCAACCCCGGCATCGCCCGCGATGTCTTTGGCACGCCCGACCCGAAGAACCCGAAGACCCTCATCGTCGAGATCCATAACATCGACTACAAGCGCACGATCACGGTCTACATCCCGGCACTATACGTCCCTGGCACCGCCGCCCCTCTGCTCGTCACGCACGACGGCCCCGGACTCGGCAAGCCGGACCTGAACACCG
>CALQQQ010000154.1 GCA_943332745.1 Opitutus sp. GAS368
GAGGCGGTCGACATCTCCGGCCTCTTCATCCCGAAGGGCTCCGTCCTCCAGGTCCGCGACAGCCAAGGACGCTCCGAGGACTACCGCGACGAAGACGAGAAGGTCGCCTGGAATGGCCCACTTGTCGTCCTAACCTCCAAACTCTCCGCCTCGGCGTCCGAGATCTTCGCCGGTGCGATGCGCGACCATCGCCGCGCCATCGTCGTCGGTGACACGACCACCCACGGCAAGGGATCAGTGCAGAATATCATCGAGCTGAGCCGCTTTGATAAGAACCTTAAGTCTGCGGTGAAGGTCACCATCCAGAAATGGTACGCCCCCAGCGGTTCTTCGATTCAACTCAAGGGCGTGCCGGCCGACATCGTCGTGCCTTCCGTCTATTCGGTGCTCCCGGTCTCCGAGTCCGACCTCGATCGCCCCCTGCCTTGGGATTCCGTCACGCCCACGCTCACTAAGGCCGATGAAGGCGAGTGGCTGAAGGCCAAACTTTCCGACGGCCTCATCGCCCAGCTCTCCGCCGGCTCCACCCGCCGCCAGTCCGAGCTCCCGGAATTCCTCACGCTCTCCCGCACGATTGACTGGACGAAGAGCCGGCAAGTCCGCAAAGACGTGTCCCTCTCGCTCGACCAGCGCAGCACCGAGCGCAAGGACGACCTGGAATTCCGCGAGCAGATTCGACGCGAACTCTCCGACTACGCGAAGAAGGCCTTCAAGGTCCAGGACGTGAAACTCGATGCGGCCATCGAACAGGAGAAGAAGGAGGGACCCGGCTCCGCCGCTAAGAGCAAGCGAGCCAGCCGCATGCGCGACCCCCTCGAAGATGACGATTGGCCGGATTACGATATTCAGCTGCAGGAAGCAGTGCGCATCGCGAGCGACTGGACCGGCCTGCTTCCTGGCGCATCAGTCGCCGCCGCCAAGGAAGCGAAGACGAAGTAAGCCTGCGGCGGGGAACCGCTGGCATGGCGAACTGCTCGAAGCAAAGATAGGCCGCCCACCCAGGCGGCCTTTTTGTTTCACATGCCTTGGGTAGGGCGGGCTCTCCGAGCCCGCCATTAACCCGACCGAGATACGAACCTTCGCTCGCGAACGGACGGCTCGGAGAGCCGTCCCTACCCGACGCCTACCCCCGCCACACGAATCCTGTCACGTCCATTCAGCCCTCAATTCAGTCCTCAACGCAGTCATCGACTCTGTCCTCTATTCTTCAGGCTTTCTTTGATTTGCCGACCCCAACCCCACCCGACAACTTAACGCCATGCTCTCCCCCGAAGCACTCGTCTACGGCACCCTGCTGGTGTCAGGCTTCCTGATTCTCCGTCGCTCGCGCCGCGCCGGCCTGGCCCTGCGCCGCCAGCACGGCCTCATCGACGGCCAACCAGTCCAGCTCCACACCCTGACCAACGCCCGCGGGATGGAAGTCTCGGTCAGTGAGTTTGGCGCCACGCTCACCTCGATCCGCGTGCCGGACATCCATGGCCGCCTCGGCGAAGTCACCCTCGGCCTGCGTTCGCTGGAAGACTACGTCGCCGGCAATCCCTTCCTCGGCAGCACCGTCGGCCGGTACGCCAACCGCCTCGCGAACGGTCAGCTGACCATCGACGGCCGCACCCTCGCGCTTGCGCAGAACAACAACGGCAACCACCTCCACGGCGGCCTCCGTGGCTTCGATAAGCGCGTTTGGAAATCCGAAGTAATCCGCACCGCCGACGCCTCCGCGGTCCGCCTGACCACCGTCAGCACCGACGGCGAGGAAGGCTACCCAGGGACGCTCAGCGTGACGGTCACCTACACCCTGCCTGACCATGCCGACGAACTCACCATCGACTTCGCGGCGACGACCGACGCCCCGACGGTCTGCAACCTGACGAACCACGTCTTCTTCAACCTCGCTGGCCAGGGCAGCATCCTCGACCACCACGTGACGCTTCACTCCGACCGCCTCGTGCCAGTCACAGATTCACTCATCCCGACCGGGCAGTTCATGGACGTGACGAATACGCCCTTCGACTTCCATCGCCCGCATACGATCGGAGAACGCATCGGCGCCCCGCACGATCAGCTACGCCGCGGCCGTGGCTACGATCACTGCTACGACCTCGGCACGGACAAGTCCCTGAAGTCCGCCGCCTTCGTCGCCGAAGACTCCACCGGCCGCACGCTCGAAGTCCTGACCGACGCACCGGGCCTCCAGTTCTACACGGGCAACTTCCTCACCGGCACCGTGCAAGGTCGCTGGGCCAAGCCCTTCGCCTTCCGACAAGGCTTCTGCCTCGAGCCCGGCCTCTTCCCTGACTCACCGAACCAGCCCGCCTTCCATCGGCTCGGCTACCCCAGCGGCATCCTGCGCCCCGGCGAACAGTATGCCCAGAAACTCATCTTCCGTTTTGGTTTGATGAGGTAGGGGCGACGCTGTTCTTGCCAAAATCTAATTGGGGGTTGGCGCTCCGTCGTCAGCTGGCAAGCCGTGGCTGATGGCGCCCCTAAGGCCTTTGCCGCCAGCCTTATCACGCTGATGCTCCTGGGATCCCTCGCTACCGCCGGTAAGCGCCTGGAGGCGGATGCGATGTCATCGCATCCCTACCTTCTGCATCCCATCCATTCTGTCCTCTATGCAGCCCTCAACGCAGTCATCGACTCAGTCCTCCATTCAGCCTCGCGCCGTCGCATCCACCAACAACCAGGCCCAGCTAGCGACGACGCCGTCGGGTCGCGCGTTGAGCCGGTCGTAATCGCGGATGAGCGACTTGAGTTCGCTCGGAGAAAGCCGTGGGTCGCCGGTCACGCCGCTACGATGCAAGTTTCGCAGGAAATCCAAGGCGCTCGGGTAGATCTCTTCGGACTCCAGGACGCCGTGCGCATGGACGTCGAACTTCGCGGCTTTAAGTAAGGCGAGCCACTGGGCTTCGTCGCGCCAGCGCACGGGGCCTTCGCCGATAAGGTCGCGCAGTTCGTTCAGGCACGGGTCACACGGGACGCCGAGGAGGAGTCGTCCGCCAGCCGGCAACGCCGCACGCCAATGACGCAACACCGCGGCGGGATCAGCCGCCCAATGCAGCAGGCCGGTGGAAGCGAGCGCACCGGCTTTCTCGATGGGACCAAAAGCATTATGCACCGACCAGATAGCAGCAGGCACAGCCTGACGACCGAGCTCGACCATCGCGGGCGAAGCATCCGTGGCGTCGACATTTACACCCTGCGCAAGTAACGCCGAAGTCAGGAAGCCCGTACCAGCGCCGAGTTCGGTGACGCGGACGCCGCGGCGGAACGGAGCGAAGGCTGCCAGCGCCTCGGCGAAGCGCTTCTGTGGTGCGGCGTGAGCGGCGTAACTCTCGGCTCGTTCGTCGAAACGCATGAAGGTCAGGGGGTGAGGAACTCGCGCAGGTCGTGCCCGAGTCCCTCTACAATATGACAACCTACGATGGCTTGGCAAACGCCCGCGGCATCCAAGAGCGTATCCTGGTCGCCTACATAAGCTTCCCAGCCAGGGCTGAGCCCCTGACGTCCAAAAGTAATTAGCGAGATGCCCGCGGGCTGGGCGAGGAGGTCCAGACCGGCCTGGAGGTATCCCTTTTCGTAGGGCAAGGCGTCGTCGGTCATCGGGGCCAGACCGGCACGTTTGCGAAAATCGGCCAAGGCCGCTGGGGCGTCGGTATCAATCCAGCGGCGCAGCCACTTCACCTGGGTCTCGGAGTGCTTCCCGCACTTACCATGCTCGGAGCAGAACGACGTGAATGGGGCGAAGAGCAGCACCTTGGCCGGGAACTTCACACCGCGGGCGCCGGCCTCCATTACGAGGTGCGCACCGAGCGACCATGCGATGACGGCGTCGCAGTCGGACAGGTTCTCCGCCGCGCCGACGACGGGCGGGTAGATGAGGTGCTCGGCGTCGGGCGCATGGGCCACGGCGATGGCCTTCATCTCCTCGAGCGAGACGCCCCAGCCGCCGATCCAGCCGATCTTCATGCGGAGACGCCCTTCAGGGCGGCGACAAAGGAGGACAGCACGGCAGGGGAAAGCCCCCGACGGAGCGAGATGCGGATCCGTCCAGTACGCACGGGCACCGTGGGCGGACGGATGGCGGAGACCATGA
>CALQQQ010000155.1 GCA_943332745.1 Opitutus sp. GAS368
CCATTCCTTCGGCCTCGAAGCCGAAGCCAAGGCCATCGAGCTCGCGGTCGAGAAGACCATCGCCGAAGGCATCCGCACCGCGGACATCGCCGGCGGAGGCAAGGCCGTGGGCACCAAGGCCATGGGCGCGGCGATCCTCGCCCGACTCTGATCGTGGACGAAGCGGAACGACAGCGCGCGGCCGAACGACGACGGGAGGCCGTGTGCTGTCCGTTCATGCGCATCACGCGCTTCCCGGTCGACGTCGCCCGCGAACTGCTCGACGCCGGCTATTACCGCGTCGACCAGCTCGCCGGCCGTTCGCCCGATTCGCTCCTCACCGAGATCGTGGCTCGGAATAAGGAGAAGCTCCCTGCGCACTTTCTGCCCTCGCTACGCATGGCGGTATACTTCGCGGAGTCTGACAGACCGGACCCAAAGAAGCTGTTTCTGGATCAGTGGCAGTGACCACGGCGGAGCCTCAATCGGCGCCCCGAGGAGGGGGTTGACCCTTCGCGGCATAAGAGAGTAGAAGAGACTATGCGCCCCCTCGCCCTGCTCTGCCTCGTCTTCCTCAGCCTCGCCGCCCGCGCGGCCGACGCCCCGCTCACCTACACCGGTACCGAAGGAGCTGGCAAAGGGAAGAAGGTCGTCCTCATCGCCAACGACCACGAATACAAATCCGAGGAAGCCCTCCCGGCGCTCGCCCGTATCCTCGCCAAGCACCATGGCTTCACCTGCACCGTGCTTTTCGGCATCGACCCCAAGACCGGCAACATCGCGTTGGGTAATCCCAGCAACATCCCCGGCACCGAGGCACTGAAGGATGCCGATCTGATGGTGATCTTCACGCGCTTCCAATCCATCCCGGTCGAACAGATGCAGCCGATTCTGGATTATCTCAACCGCGGCGGTGCGGTCATCGGTCTGCGCACCTCCACGCACGGCTTCCGCTACCCGAAGGATAGCCCGCTCTATAAATACTCCTTCGACTACAAAGGCGAAGACTACAAGGGCGGCTTCGGTCGCCAGATCCTCGGCGAAACCTGGGTCGGCCACTACGGACCTAATCACAAGTCCAGCACGCGCCTCGACCTCGTCGCCGATCAGTCCGCCCACCCCGTGCTCCGTGGCGTGAAGAATGCTTGGGCCGAAATCGGCGCCTACAACGCCGCCCCCATCGAAGGCAGCACCGTGCTCGCCATGGCTCAACCGCTCACCGGCATGATGCCTGATTCGCCTGCCGACGCGGCTAAGAAGCCCATGCCGGGAGCTTGGGTACGCACCTATAAATCCACCTCCGGCAAAGAAGGCCGCGTCTTCGCTTCCACTTACGGTGCCTCCGGCGACCTCGCCAACGACGGCTTCCGCCGTATGCTTGTGAATGCGTGCTTCTGGACCACCGGTCTCGAAGCCGTGATCAAGCCTGACCTGGAAATCGGTCTCGTCGGCCCCTTCAATCCGACCTGGCTCGGCACCTTCAGGCGTGCGGGCGCCGCGAAGCCTTCAGACTTGGCCAGCTACGACAGCCCAATCTTCCCGGCCGTCGCCAATAAGCCGAAGGCGAAGTAAGGCTAACTGGCCGCCTCACTTGCGATGGGGCGGATTTTCCGCAAACTGGGCGCCATGGTTCCCACCGTCGTTGTTCCCGTCATGACCCTGGGCAACTGCGTCTTCTTACCGCAGCAGCTCATGCCGCTGCGCATCTTCGAGCCTCGCTACCGCAAGATGCTCAAGGAGACCCTCGCTGGCAGTCGTATGTTTGCGATCTCGCAGCTGGACGAGGAAAGCCTCTCGCCCGACAACGATGAACCGCCCTGCCCTTTCACCTGCGTCGGGCGCATCGTCGGCCACGTCGAACTCGAGGACGGAACCTCGCACATCATTCTCGAAGGCCTGCGCCGCGCGAAGGTGATCAAAGTGAAGCGCAAGACGCCGTATCCGCAGCTCGAGATCGCCCCGGTCGTCGACGAAGCCTCGAGCGATCTGATTGGCAGCACCCGCGATATCGCCCGCGTCCTCGCCTTCGCCGAGAGCATTGTCAGCGAACTCGGCGAAGAAGCTGCCCCGCTCATGCAGCGACTGCGCGGTCTGGCCAATCAGCCCGGCGCTTTAGCGGATGCTGCAGCCGGACACCTTGTCGCTGACGCCACCACCCGTCGCCAGTTGCTCGAGTGTCTTTCTCAGGATCAGCGTATCAAGGCCGTGGCCGACGAACTCGCCCGCCTCGACGCCCAGCGGAAGCTGGATGAACAGGGCGGCGGCGAAGACGCCCGGGGACTAAACTGAACCCTCAGGGGTAGGAATAGGGGTCGGGGTTGGGGTAGGAGCACCTGCTATGCCAGTTTTTGCCTACCCCCACCCCTACCCCCACCCCTTTCCCTTATTACCCACCTTTCTTCTTGCGGTTTAGACTCATTCTAACTGATTAGGCGGTTAGAATGATTCGAAATCTCACCGAAGAGGATAAGGAACACCTTCTAGAAGCCCTCATTAAGAGCGGCCAGAAGGTCACGCCCCAGCGCGAAGCGGTCTTTACGGTGCTGCTGGCCGAGCGCGACCACCCCACGGTCGACGAGGTCTTCAACCGTGCCCGCGAGGTCATGCCCGGCCTCTCCCTCGCCACGGTCTATAACTGCCTCGAAACGTTCGTCGGCTGCGGCCTGGTCCGACAGGTCAACCATGAGCGCGAGTCCACCCGCTATTGCCCCAACCTGGCCCCGCACGCGCACTTCCGCGACAAGGCGACCGGACAAGTCCACGACATCGAGCTCCCGCCTGAAGTCATGAAGAGCCTCCGTTCGATCCTCCCGCCCGGCTTCGACTCCGAAGTCATCGAAATCAGCTTCCTCGGCCGCGCCCAGGCCAAGGACACCCATTCCAACTAATCCCCTTCCCTTTCCGTCATGTCCGACTCGCTCGTCATCAAGAACCTCAACGCCTCCATCGGCGACCGCCCGATCCTGAAGGATTTCTCCCTCACGGTCCCGAAAGGCGAAGTGCACGCCATCATGGGGCCGAACGGCACCGGCAAGAGCACGCTCTCTAAGGTCCTCGCCGGACATCCCGACTACTCCGTGCAGTCCGGTGAAGCCTTCCTCGACGGTGACCAGATCATCGGGCTCGAGCCTGATGTCATCGCCCGCGCGGGCCTCTTCCTCGCGTTCCAATATCCGAGCGAGATCCCTGGCGTGACCATCGCCAACTTCATCCGCGCCGCGATCGTCGCCCGCCAGGCCAAGGGCGCGCCCTTCGATGCCAAGGCCTACTACACCGAGCTCTACGCGAAGATGGACGCCCTCAAGATGGATCGGAAGTTCACCGCCCGCTTCGTCAACGAAGGCTTCTCCGGCGGCGAGAAGAAGCGCTGCGAGATCCTCCAACTCATGATGCTCAAGCCGAAGTACGCCGTGCTCGACGAGACCGACTCCGGCCTCGACATCGACGCGCTCCGCATCGTCTCCGAAGGCGTCAACGCCATGCGCGGCCCCGACACGGGCTTCCTAGTTATCACCCACTACCAGCGCCTGCTCGAGTACATCGTCCCTGATCGCGTCCACATCATGTGGGACGGCCGTATCGTCCACAGCGGCGGCAAGGAACTCGCCCTCGAACTCGAGGAAAAGGGCTACGATTGGGTCAAAACCGAACTCGCCTCCGCCTAAACCAGATGGCCGAAATCGACGAATCCCAGGCGCAGCGCGAAGCGATCGAAGTCGATCGCTCCAAGGGCGACTTCAAATACGAAGAGAACTATACCTTCGACGCCGGCGTGGGCCTCTCTGCCGCGACGGTGGACTATATCGCCAAGGTCAAGGGCGAGGAGGAATGGATCCGCGAGTTCCGCCAGAAGTCGCTGAAGATCTTCCAGGATCTCCCCATGCCGACGCATTGGGCCACCGCCGACCTCGAGAACATCAAGTTCGAGGACATCCGCTACTACCTCTCCAAGGGCCAGAAGCCTGTCCGCACGTGGGAAGAAGTCCCCGACGACGTGAAGAAGACTTTCGAACGCCTCGGTATCCCGGAGTCGGAACGCAAGTTCCT
This sequence comes from Opitutus sp. GAS368, assembly GCA_943332745.1. The sequence goes on from CALQQQ010000155.1 coordinate 4,027, forward strand.
CGCCGGCGTCGAAGCCCAGTTCGACTCCGAAGCGGTCTACTCCCGCATGAAGGAA
>CALQQQ010000156.1 GCA_943332745.1 Opitutus sp. GAS368
AGCAGTCCGCCGCCGACCTAGTCAACGTCGACGTCTCCCTCAATGGTGAGTGGCCTTCTGACGAGCGCGTCGCCAAGGCCGATACGATTGTGATCTATTCCGACGGCGGCGGCGGACATCCCGCGCTTCCGCACCTCGACCAGCTCGCCAAGAAGATGGCAGCCGGCACGGGTTTCGTCTGCCTACACTACGCCGTCGAGCCCGCCTACGAGCGTGCCGGCTGGCTCAGCGTTGACGGCAAGCCGGTGAGCCCGGCTCCGGCCGGTCGTTCCTCCAAGGGCAAGGGCGCGCTGGAGTTCAAGGACTGGCTCGGCGGCTACTTCGAGCAGCACTGGTCTGTGAATCCGCATTGGATGGCCGACTTCAAAGTCATCCCCGATCATCCGGCCAGCCGCGGCGTGAAGCCGTTCGGCTCGAAGGACGAATGGTATTTCAACATGCGTTTCCGTGACAACATGGAAGGCGTCACGCCACTCCTGTCCGCGCTGGCTCCGGCGGACACCATGAACCGCGGCGACGGCCCTCACTCCGGCAACCCCGACGTGAAGAAGATGGTCCTCGAAGAGAAGAAGCCCGCGGTTGTCGCCTGGGCGGTCGAGCGCAAGGATGGCGGACGTGGCTTCGGTTTCACCGGCGGCCACTTCCATGCCGGTTGGGCCAATGATAGCCAGCGCACCCTTGTTCTCAATGCGATCGTCTGGACCGCGAAGTCCGAAGTCCCTGCTGCCGGTATCACCACGAAGTTCACCGAAGAAGAACTCAAGGCGAACCTCGACAAGAAGGGTCAGCGTAAGGCGCCGGCCAAGCCGGCCGATAAGAAGAAGTAAACGACTGTTAGGTCGTCCGCATTAGGCCGGAGGTTCGCCTCTGGCCTTTTTCGTGCCTGGAAAAGATGCGGGCGGTTTGACCTCGGCGGCCGCTCCGCAACCTTGCGGGCATGTCCAAGCACATTGCGATCATCGGTGGCACCTCTGGCATCGGCCGCGCGACCGTCGCGCAACTCCAAGCCGACGGCCACACGATCCATGCCGCCTGCCGCACGCCTGAGAAGCTCGCCGACCTCGAGATCGTCGCGCAGCCGTTCGACGCCGCCGCGCCTGGTCCGCTGACTTGGCCCGAGCGCCTCGATGGCCTCGTCTACTTCCCGGGCTCGATTTCGCTCAAGCCGTTCCATCGCCTCACTGCGGAGGATTTCCAACGCGACCTCCAGGTGAACCTCTTCGGCGCCATCGCCGCGCTGCAGTCGGCGCTGCCCGCGCTCAAGGCTTCGGGCAACGCCTCCGTCGTGCTCTTCTCCACCGTCGCTGTCGCGCAGGGTATGCCCATGCATGCGAGCATCGCCGCGGCCAAGGGGGCCGTCGAAGCGCTCGCGAAGAGCCTCGCCGCCGAATGGGCGCCGGCCATTCGCGTGAATGTCATCGCACCATCGCTGACCGACACCCCGCTTGCGGGCGCATTGCTTAATTCAGACCTTAAGAAGGAAGCCGCGGCTAAGCGTCACCCGCTGCAACAGGTTGGCCGCTCCGAAGACATCGCCACGCTGGTCGCGCACCTGCTTTCCGGGCACTCGCGCTTCATGACTGGCCAAGTGCTCCACGTGGACGGCGGCCTCTCGGCGGTGCGTACGTTTTGAGACGGCACAAAAAACCCGGGCGCCTCACGGGCCCGGGTTTGGGAAGAGCTTTCGCTCCGCTTAGATTAGCATCAGCGCCGGTTCTTCGAGGAGCTGCTTGAGCGCCTGGAGGAACTGAGCGGCGTTGGCGCCGTCGACCACGCGGTGGTCGCCCGAGAGGCCGATCACCATGCGGTGACCGATGACCATGCGGTCCTGGGCGTCGACGACAGGCTTCTTGATGGTCGCGCCGACGGAGAGGATCGCGGCGTTAGGTACGTTGATGATACCGTAGAAGCCGGTGACGCCGAACATCCCGAGGTTAGTGACCGTAAAGGTCGAGCCCGACATCTCGTTGGGCGTGAGTTTCTTCGAGCGGGCCTTGCCGATGAGGGCCTTCGCTTCAATGGCGATGTCCTTGAGCGTCTTCGCGTGCGCGTCGCGGATGACTGGGGTGACCAGACCATCTTCGAGGGCGACGCCAAAGGAGAGGTGCACCGCGCCATGGGTGCGGATGCTCGTGCCAGCCCAGGAAGCGTTGACTGCGGGGACGCGGCGGAGGGCTTCGGCGGAGGCCTTTAGGATGAAGTCGTTGACCGAGAGCTTAATTGCGTCGGCACCAGTTTCGGCGAGGCGCTTGTTCAGCGATTCGCGCATCGCCATGAGCGGGGCGGCGTCGACTTCGACTTCGAGGTAGAAGTGAGGGACCGTGATTTTGGACTCGAGGAGTCGGCGAGCGATCGTCTGGCGCATGCCGCCCACCGGGACGTCCGCGTCAGGCTGGATGCCCTTGCCGTCGGCGGGCGGAGCGACCGCGACGTTGAGCGGGCCAGAAGGAGCGGAAGCGGCCGGAGCCGAAGCGGCGGCGGCGACATCGCGACCCACGACGCGGCCACCAGGGCCGGAGCCAGAGAGAGCGGCGACATTGAGCGCGGCTTTCTCAGCCATGCGCTTCGCATAAGGTGAGGCCTTGGTGCGGGAAGCGTCGGTCTGCGGAGTCACGGAGCCAGAGGAAGCGGGTGCAGCGGGGACGCAGCTCACTTCGGCTTTTTCGGGAATCGCCGGGACGGCGGTCTTGGGAGCCTTCGGCGCGGGAGCGGCGGCGGGCTCAGGGGCAGCTTCGCCCTTTTTACCGATGGCGCAGATCGGCGCGCCGACGGGCAGCTGCTGGCCGGCGGGGGCGTAGATTTTGAGGATCGTGCCCGGCACGGTGCAGGAAAGTTCCATCGTCGCCTTGTCGGTTTCGACTTCAGCGAGGATGTCGCCGAAGGCCACCACTTGGCCTTCTTTGATGTTCCATTTTACCAAAGTCCCCACCGACATCGTGTCGGAGAGCTTAGGCATATCGATAATTTCAGCCATCGGATTTGAAAAGTAAGAGGGGAGGGGTTAGGCGAGCACTTTGAGCGCTTCGGCGACGACGCGTTCGACGTTGGGCATCTGCAGATCTTCCATGCGCTTGCAGTAGATCTGCGGGGCGTCGATCGAGGATACGCGATGGATCGGGGCGTCGAGTTCGTCGAACGCCTTCGACTGGATGAGGTAGGCGACCTGGGCATCGACGCCGCAGAAGGGCTTATTCTCTTCGACGAGCAGGGCGCGGTGCGTCTTGCGAACGGAGGCGAGGATGGTCTCCTCGTCGAGCGGGCGGATCGAACGGAGGTCGACGACCTCGACGCTGACGCCGTGTTCCTTCTCGAGGATTTCGGCGGCCTTGAGGCTCGTGATCACGGCACGGCCGTGGGCGACGATCGTGAGATCGGTGCCCACACGCTTCACGTCGGCGACGCCGAGCGGCACGATGTAGTCTTCGTCGGGGACCTCGCCTTTATCGTTATAAAGAATCGTATTCTCCATCACGTAGACTGGGTCGTTGTCACGGATAGCGGCCTTCATCAGGCCCTTGGCGTCGTACGGGGTGGCCGGGCAGACGACCTTAATGCCGGGGTGGGAGGCGAGGATAGCCTCGGGTGTATGGGAGTGGGTGGCGCCGACGTTGGTACCGCCGTTGGCTGGGCCGCGGATGACAATCGGGCAGTTGATCAGGCCGCCGGACATGTAGCGGATGTTGCCGGCGTTGTTCACGATTTGGTCGAACGCGACGTACGAGAAGGACCAGAACATCAGCTCCATCACGGGACGGATGCCGAGCATCGAGGCGCCAATGCCGAGGCCGATAAAGCCCGCTTCGGAGATCGGGGTGTCGACGATGCGCTTCGGGCCGAACTCCTTGAGGAGGCCTTCGGTCACCTTATAGGCACCGTTGAACTGGGCGACTTCTTCGCCCATGATGACGACCTTGTCGTCGCGCTTGAGTTCTTCGCGCATCGCGGCGCGGAGCGCCTCGCGGTAGGAAATGACGGCCATAGCAGTGTGTGCGAAGAAGGGTTATTCGAAGATGATGGTGCCGCGGCTCGTGGTCTTCGGCCCGCGGTTGTCCTCTTCCCAGTAGATGTG
>CALQQQ010000157.1 GCA_943332745.1 Opitutus sp. GAS368
CTTGGTAGCGGAGCTTGAGGTTCTTATCGAAAACGAAGACGTGCGGGGTGGCGAGGCAGCCATAGGCGCGGGCGACGGTCTGGGTGTCGCCGTCATACAGGTAGTCGAAGGTCCACTTGTTCTTCTCTGCATAGGGCTTCATCTCCGCGTAGGAGTCGCCGAACTCGCCGTAGCCGAGCTCATCCTTGCTGAGGCCGTCCGGATGGTTGGGGTTGATCGCAAGGAGCTTGACGCCCTTGCCCTTGTATTCCTCGTAGAACTTCTGCAGGCGGCGCTCGATGCTGTGCGACGTCGGACAGTGGTTGGAGGTGAAGAGCACGACGAGTGCTTCGCCGCCGGTGTACTCGGCGAGCTTGTGCTTCTTGCCGTCGGTGCCGAGCAGCTCGAAATCCGGCGCGGTATCGCCGCTCTTGAGCGTGCGCATGTCAGGCGGGTTACCGTTGACCAGACCAGGGGCGTCGGCGGCACGGACGCCAACGACGGCGGCCAGGACGGCGAGGAGGGACATTAGGCTCTTCATGGGTATAAGGGGTTACGAGTGAGAGTCCCGAAAACCTGAGCTGTTCCAATCCGAAAATGGTCAGACGGCCCGGAATGGCCGACCAAGGTCCTCGGCCGAGCCATCGGTGCAATCCACCAAGGAGACTACCCCGCCCTGCACGCAGAAAACGGCCAGTTGGCGGTAGTGCCGCCCGAACTCGACCGCCCCGGGCAATCCGATGGGTACGCCCCAGCCCGGCTCGAGATAGACGCCGTCCGCCGACCCTCCCGTAATCCGATGCAATCGATAGCCAGCCAACCGGAGTTCGGACTCTAAGGCCGTGTCAGCCTCGAGATTCCGTTCGGGGGACGTCGGCAGACCATCCGGATCATATGCCGTGATGATCGCGAAGTCCGCCGGCCAATCCGCCGGAAAAGGCTCGAGTCGGAAAACGGCCTGCTTGAACTGCTCACGTTGCTCTGGGGTCATGCTCGATAAACAAGACAGGGCGACCAAAGTCGCCCTGTCGAACGGAGAATCTGTCGAACTTACTTCTGCGCGACGAGCTGCAACTCCTGGATCGCCCAAGGTTGACCCTTGGTGGCGTCGGTTAGGGTGACCTTCACGAACTTGGTCGGCTTGGCGCCGAAGTAGGCTTCGGAGAGCGAGTAGAGGCCGTGGTTGGTGCCGAGCGGGAACCACTTCTGGCCATCGACGGAACCCTCGACCTTGAAGTTCTTGGGGAAGGCGCTCGGGCGACCAGAGGAATCCATGCGTACTCCGGCAATCGCCTGCGCTGCCGGGAGTTCGACCTGATACCACATGCCCTTCTTCTGCTCGACCTTGGTTTCCCAGCGGGTTTTGCCGTCGGCGTCACAACCATTCTGGGCGGTCTCCGCGGCATCGCTGGCCGAGACCTTCCAATCCTTGGCGGCCTTGACGATTGGAGGCAGCGAGGCCTGCAGGGTTTCCTGCGTCCAAGGAGCGGTGACTCCCTTCACTTCCTCGCGGATCCGGGCGACGTCCTTGGGGAAGATGAGCGCCCCCTTGTTGCCGAAAGAATTACGGACGTAAGAGGTCACGGCGGCGATCCACTCGTCGTCGTTCATCGGCATCGGCACCATCTGGGCGTCGTAGGTCTTGCCGCCAATGGGTCCGGCCATGCCGTTGAGGAGGACGCGCACGACGCCGTCACGGTGGCCCTTGACCGTCGCGGCGTTGCCGAGAGGCGGAGCGATGGTCATGCCGGGCTTGGGGCCGTCGACGGCCATGCCTTTGCCGTCGTAACCATGGCAGGCGAAGCAGAGTTCGCGGTAGATGGCCTGGCCTTTGACCAAGAGCTTGTTCTCTTCGCCCGTATACTCACGACCGCCGACCTGGTCCGTCCCGGTCAGGATCATCGCACCGAGTTCGCGCACACCCTTGGAAGCGGAGCCGAGCAGGACTTTCTGCTGGAACTTGGCGTATTCGGGCCAGGCTTTGACGTCATTCGAGCCCAGGACCTTGGCGGTCATGATGGTCTGCAGGGCCACGTTGGGGTCCTGATCGGTGCCGAGCTTAGCGAAATCAGCGATCAGCGACTTGTCGCCGGCGCGGACGAGCGATTCGCCGGCGCGGAGGCCTTGGCGACGGAGATCGGCATTCGGGTCGGCGAGGAAAGCGCGCACGGTCTTGGCGTCGAGCGCGCCGAGGCCTTCAAGCGTCCAGAGAGCATGGATGCGTCCGAGAGATTCCTTCCCGCCAAGCGCGAGCTCGGTGAGCGCGGGCACGACCGACTTGTCGCCCTTGAGCACGAGGAGCTTCTGGGCGGTATCGCGCCACCAGCCATTGGGGTGCGAGAGGTGCGCGACGAGCTGGGCCGGGGTCTCTTCGAGCATGCGCGGCTGCGGGCCAGGCTTGAAATCCTTGTGCACGAGGCGCCAGACGCGGCCGTAGCCGTAGACCTTATCCAGGCCATACTGCTGGACGACCTTGCGGAGGTAGCTGCCTTCCTTGACCCAGTTGCCCTCCTGGATGATGCCGCGATACATGTCCACGAGGTAGAGGCAGCCGTCGGGGCCGTTCACCATGTTGACGATGCGGAAGTTCGGATCGCTGGAGCGGATGAACTCCGACTTGGCGTAGGGGTTCTCGAGACGAGTGATACCATCGACGACGGAGACCTTGGCGCGACGGATGAGTCGGCCGACTGGCTCGGAGATGAGCACGTCGCCACGGAGGTCGGCTGGCAGACGATCGCCGCGCACGACTTCCTGACCGCACGCCGCAGTGAAGTGATTCAAGGTCTTGTCAGGACGCGTGCGACCAGCACCGCCCTGGTGGTCGGCGAGGCCGATCTTCGGCCAGACCTGCATGAAGTCCTCGGGGAACTGGCCTTTGACATCGTAGGCTCCGTAGAGGATCGGGGTCTGGAAATGCCAGAGGCCCTTCTCGCCGCCGGCATTGGACCACCAGACCTTGCCCTGGTCGTCCTGAGCGAGGCCCCACTGGCCGCCGCCGCTGGGGATGCTTTCCTTGAGAGGCTCTTTGGCACCGTTCCAGCGCAGACGATAGGCGTTATAAGTCTGGTACATCCAGTTATCCATCGTCCAGATCAGGCCGCTCTGCTGGTGCTCGAGATTGCCGCCCTTGGGGCCGCCCACGAACCAGGGCTCCTTGGTGTCGGCGACGCCGTCGCCATTGGTATCGCGGTAGACGAAGATATCGAGGGTGTCCGTCTCGTTGATGAGCACCCGGTCGTCGAGGGGCAGCACCATGCGCGGCAGGATCATCTTGTCGCGGAAGAGGACGTGCTTGTCGAACTTGCCGTCGCGCTTCGTGCTCTCGTGGCGGGAGACGACGCCGATCGGGTCGTGCTCGTTGTTGCCGTCGATGTCCTGCATGTAGGTACGCAGCTCGGCGATGTACATGCGGCCGTTGCCGTCGAAGGTCAGATTGGCCGGCTCCCGGATGCCGTCGCGCTCGCTAAGCACGAGTTCAAGACGATAGCCTTCAGGCAGCTCGATGGTCTTGAGTTCATCCTCGGGAGACAGCGCCTTGACCGGAGGCTGCGGGGTGAAGTCGGGCTCATAAGGCTTCTCGTCGGCGGCATAGGCAGCCGCGAAGGTGAGCGCAGACAGGAAGACAGCGGATCGCATAGGGGTATGACCCTGAATTTCCTCTATTGTTCGGCGGTTTCAAGCCGCATCCTCCGCCCGCCCTGAAAACGCCTTTGCCAAGGCAAGCGCCGTCGCCTTTCTCATCCCCATGCGACCCCTGCTGCTGGCCCTGCTTACGGCCTTTTCCCTCGGCCTCTCCGGCGCAGGCAAACCGAATATCGTCATCATCCTGGCCGACGACCTCGGTTACGGCGACCTTGGCTGCTACGGCCATCCGAGCATCAAGACGCCGCACCTGGACAAGATGGCCGCCGAAGGCCTGCGCTTCACCCAGTTCTATTCCGCCGCCGAAGTCTGCACCCCGAGCCGCGCCGCGCTCATGACGGGCCGCTATCCGATCCGCTCAGGCATGGCGCATAACCAGTTCCGCGTGCTTCGC
>CALQQQ010000158.1 GCA_943332745.1 Opitutus sp. GAS368
CCCGCGTCTACGCTTCGTACGCCGAGATGGCCAAGGCCGAGGCCAAGCGCCCGCTCGGCGACCGTATCGACTTCGTATCGATCGTCGCGCGCAATGACCTGCACTACCCCGTGGCCAAGGCCTTCCTTGAAGCCGGCATCCACGTGATTTGCGAGAAGCCCCTCGCGTTCTCCCTCGCCGAAGCGAAGAAGCTCAAGGCCGTCGTCAAGAAGAGCGGCTTGGTCTTCGCGCTGCTGCACAACTACACCGGCTACCCGATGGTCAAGGAAGCCCGCGACTTCGTGGCCGCCGGTAAGCTCGGTAAAATCAACAAGGTCCTCGTCGAATACCCGCAGGGTTACGCCATTGGCGCCCTGCAGTCTGGCAAGATCCAGAAAATCGCCAACTGGCGCATGGATCCGAACTGCTCTGGCGTCTCGAACTGCGTGGGCGACATTGGCACGCACGCCGAGAACCTCGTGCAGTACGTCACCGGCCTCGAGATCCAGGAGATCGCCGCCGACCTCAGTACCTACATCCCCGGCCGTCTGCTCGATGATGACGCCAACATGCTCGTCCGCTACAAGGGTGGCGCGAAGGGTGTCCTGCACGCCTCGCAGATTTCCACTGGCGACGAGAACAACCTCAACATCCGCGTCTACGGCACCCTGGCTTCCCTCGAGTGGCACCAGGAACATCCGAATGAACTGATTGTGAAGTACCTCGACCAGCCCCGCCAGACGCACCGTCGTGGTAACTCTTACAACGGCGAAGCCTGCAAGAAGTATAGCCGCACGCCGTTTGGTCACCCGGAAGCGTTCATCGAAGCCTTCGCGAATATCTATCGCGCTGCCTCCGAAGCCATCACCGACCGTCTCGAAGGCCGCAAGGCTCCGAAGGGCGGCTACGACTTCCCGTCGATCGACGACGGCGTCACCGGCATGGCCTTCATCGAGGCCGCGGTGAAGTCTTCCAAGGGCAACGCCCGCTGGACCAAGCTCGCCGACTAAGCCGTTCGCAAGTCGTTCACGAAGGCCCCGGTTTCCGGGGCCTTTTTATTTGTTCAGCCACCAGATGCTCGCGTTGAGCACGGTGGCGAAGCCGACCCAGAGTAGGTGTGGAATCTGGAGTAGGGCGGCGACTCGATGCTGAGGCCAGAGCTGGCGAATCCAGATGATGAGTAGGATCAGGTAGCCGAGGATGTCGATCAGCGCGAGGTCCGGGCGATGCATCCCAAAGAAGAGTAGGGACCAGAGTGCGTTCACCAGCAGGATGATGAAGAACGTACGACGTGCCGGCCGGTCATCCCATGCGGCGGAGGCAGCCAAGGCCATCCAGATATAGATCGCGACCCAGACGGGCCCGAAAATCCAGTTGGGCGGATTGAACCCCGGCTTGGTAAGTTCGGAATACCACCCCTTAATCTCGGGCCTCGTGGTGAAGGCTCCTAGCGCCCCGATGACGTTACAGGAGATGGCGAGCATGATGGCACGTCCGATATTCTTTGGCTGCCCCAGGGTTGGTTCCATGAGGTCATTATCGCCGGGAGACGGACCTAGGCAAGGCCATGGGCGGAGTCCGCTTGCCATCCGCCGCTTTGCCCCTCTTTTTAAGGCCTTATCACCATGTCCGACTCCTACATCCAGCAGCTCTTCGCCGAACGCATCGGCGGCGTCAATTACGGCAAGTCGACCGCGATCTATAAGTTCGAAAAGATCAAGCGCGCCAAGGCCGCCGCCAAGAAGGCCAAGCCGGACGTTGCCCTGATCGACCTCGGCGTCGGCGAACCGGACGAGATGGCTTTCCCGATGGTGGTGAAGGCGCTCCAGACCGAAGCCGCCAAGCCTGAGAATCGCGGCTACTCCGACAACGGCGGTGGCGATTTCAAACAGGCCGCCGCCCGCTACATGCAGAACCTCTTCGGTGTGACCGTCGACGCCGATACCGAAGTCCTCCACTCGATCGGCTCCAAGGCCGCGCTCTCGATCCTCCCGGGCTGCCTCATCAATCCTGGGGACTATGTGCTCATGACCGTTCCGGGTTACCCGGTCTTCGGCACGCACGCCAAGTACTACGGCGGCCTCGTCCATAACCTGAAGCTCACCGCTGAGAACAATTTCCTGCCCGACCTGAAGTCCATCCCTGCGGACATCCTGGCCAAGGCCAAGGTGCTCGTCCTCAACTACCCGAACAACCCGACTGGCGCCGTCGCCACCCGTAAGTTCTACGAGGAAGTCGTCGCCTTCGCTAAGCAGCACAACCTCGTCGTCATCCAGGACGCCGCCTACGGCTCGCTCCACTTCGGTGCCGAGCAGGTCTCCATCCTGCAGGTCCCGGGCGCGAAGGACGTGGCCCTCGAGCTGCACTCGCTCTCCAAGAGCCACAATATGACCGGCTGGCGCATCGGCTTCGTCGCCGGTAACGCGCTGCTCGTCCGTGCCTATGGCGACGTGAAGGATAATTCCGACTCCGGTCAGTTCCTCGGTATCCAGAAGGCCGGCGCCGCCGGTCTGGACGAAGTCTCCATCCCGAAAGCCATCGCCGCCAAGTATTCCCGCCGCATGGACAAGCTCGTCGGCGTCCTCGCCAAGCTCGGCTTCCAAGTGCGCAAGCCCGGTGCCGGCTTCTTCCTCTACATGCCCGCTCCGAAGTCCGCCACCGGTCCTTCTGGTACGGTGAGCTTCGATTCCGGCGAAGCCTTCTCGCAGTGGATGATCACCGAGCACCTTATCTCCACCGTGCCGTGGGATGATTGCGGTTCGTTCGTCCGCTTCTCCGTCACCTTCGTTTCCGACAAGGGCGAGGCCGGTGAAGCCGAAGTCATCGCCGAGGTCGAACGTCGCCTCTCGGCTTGGAAATTCAGCTTCTGAAGGCCTTTTTAAGCCTCCCTTTCTTGTCGGATTGACAGGGAAGGGAGGCTTTGTCCTTCTGAACGTCCAGTTAATTGGCCTGATAGCTCAGTTGGTAGAGCAGACGCCTGAAGAGCGTCGTGTCGTTGGTTCGATTCCGACTCAGGCCACCATTTAACGCCAGCCCATCTGATTTAACCCAGGTGGGCTGGTCCTTTTGAGGCCTCTCAGCGACCGAAGACCAGGCGCCAGACGGAGAAGTCTTTACCGCGGTCGACTGGCTCGGCTGGAGGGGTCTCCCAGCCGCTGGCCAGCAGGGTCAGTCTCTTCTGGTCGCGCTTAATCTCGGAGCCTTTGGCCGTCTCTTCGCTCCAGTCGGCCCGGACGACGCCAAAGGGGGAGGTGGCGTCGCGCCAGATCGTGCCTTTGATGGTGAGCAGCTGTTTCGAGACCATCGGCGGATCGGTCGCGGTAGTCGCTAGCATGCGCAGGCGTTCGCAGGGTCGGGCGCGGCCGCCGGCTTCCACGGTCTCCGTCGCTGGCGAATCCGGCGTGAGTTCGCTCGTGTAAGTCAACTTAGCCCAGCCTGATACCCAGGCGATATCTTTGCGGGTCATGTGGTAGGCGCCCTTCACCGGGTTGGAGAAGACGATTTCCTCCGAGTTCTCGATCAGGCGGCTGGCGTCATGGCGGTCCATGTCGGAGTGCACTAGCAGGCGCAGCGGTGCCCGTTCTCGAGATCCCAGCCACATCACCGGTTCTACCGTGAACCAGACGTGAGCCCGTCCGTCGACCTCGCGTCCAGGCTGCACAGATAAGCGCAACGTGGTGACGGAGGGGCTATGGCCCTCTTTAATCGTCTCCATTCGGAACGTCGCCCAGGTGCCGGGCTTGGGTAGTTTCTCCGCAAAAATTTGCCACTGGGCCGGCGAAGAGATGGCGCCCGCCAAGAGCAGGAGGAAGGCGGAGAGACGGCGCATGGGCTGATTAATGGGCATTTATTAGCCTTTTGGCGAGCATCGACCCGCTTCGGGCTCCTTTGCCTTTGACTCTCTAAGCCTCCGCCCTTGGAGTCAGTGCCTTCGTCATGGAATCCCTGGCCCAGTCTTCGACCTCCCTCCGCTCTGCGGCTGGTCGTGCCATCATTCCGGCGATTATTACCATCATCGGGCTCTAAGCCCGCTGAACG
>CALQQQ010000159.1 GCA_943332745.1 Opitutus sp. GAS368
CCGTCCCGGGGACGCCCGACGCCTCGCGCGACCTGACCGCGCATGGCCAGCGCCAAGTGGCCGTGCTCGCCAAGGGGTCGGGCTTAGTTGCGCTCGAAGAAGTCCTCGCCATCGAGCATAGCCCGCTCGTCCGGGCGGTCCGGACGGCGCAGTTGCTGAGGTTGGCGACCGGCTCCCCATTACCGCTCAAGGTGCTGGGCGGCTTGGAGCCGGAGCATGATCCACGGAAGACGGCCACGTTGCTCGGTAAGTCCCGGCGGAGTCGCCTGCTGGTTGGGCATAATCCGCATCTCGCCTCACTGGCGGCCTTGTTGCTGGGCGTCGCCGAGGGTGGCGCGGCAATCCGTTTCCGTAAGGCCGGGCTGATGGCTTTGGAGCGCACGGCAAAGCCGACGCGCCTGCGGCCTTACGGGGCCTGGAGCCTGCTCTGGATGATTCCGCCCGACTTGGCGAAATGACACGCCCCGTTCTTGACTGAACGCGACCACGCCCTGACCCTGCCAGCGTGCCCGAAAGCCGTCGCCATCGCCTAATCTGGATCGCCGTCGGGTGCGTCCATCTCGCGGCTTTCGGCGCGGTCTGGTTGGGTGGATCTCGCGGCCTCAGCGAACCAGTGCGGGAAGGTGGCCTCGTCATCGTGGCCCTGCTGCCTGAGCCCATTGCTTTACCCGGCGAAGCTAAGGGTGGGGTCGCACTGGGTGCCGGGCTGCCCGTCCCCGTCGCGACGAACGTCGTCGCTGTCCCTTCCGTCGTGATGGCGCGATCCACTTCGACGGTGCCGACTTCCGCTCCCGCTGCCACCCTCGCGACGAAGGGCGAAGTTCTCGCCGCCGCGCCGGCCCCGGCTGCTGAAGTGTTTGTGCCGCCGTCCTTCCTCTTTCGTCAGGAGCCGGCCTATCCCGAGCGCGCGCGTCGTGCCGGTGTCGAAGGCGTCGTCGGCCTACGCATCGCGCTCGCTCCGGATGGTACCGTGCGCCATGTCGAACTGATGCGTAGCTCTGGCAGCCGCCTGCTCGACGAAGCTGCTGAGTCCGCGGCCCGTGCGTCGACTTTCACGCCCGCCACGCGGAACCGGACGCAGGTTGAGTCTGAGGCTGTCGCGAGCTATCGCTTCGAGCTGCGCTGAATCACACAGAGAGGCGAAGAGCCTTATCTCAGGGTGACGAAATCGGGATGGGTACCGACGATCATCTGCCCAAAGCGACCCCAGTCGCCCGGCTTAAGGGAGCGGTCCATGACGACGGTGCTCGGTACGCTGGGTTCACAGCGAATGGACCAGAGCGGGCGCGCGCTCGTGGGCAGCATGCCGAAGCGGATGTCGCCGATGAGCACGGCGGAACCGTCGACGGCGAAGCTATTCCAATCCTGCGTGAAGCGGGAGAAGTCGGCGATGATGACGGCGGCGGGCGAGCCAGCCGCGGGCAGGCCGGGACTGTTTGGAGTCAAAGCCGCGCGCTTTTCGCCGACGATCACCTGCGGGTCCGCGAAAGGTATGACGCGCACGGCAGCTGTATGCCACTTGCCGCCTTCGAGCCACACGCAGCGCCAGACAACGAGGTTGAGGGCGGTCGGCTTGACCGCGACGCGTTCGATGCGGTGGGTGAGCTGTTGTGTAGCGAACCACTGGCGCAGCGCAGTCTCCGCGCGGGTGTGCTGCCAAACGCCGAGCAATGCATACGACGTAAACCAGACCAGGCCGTAGACGGCGAGTCGGGGCGCGGCCTTCTTCCAGGCGAGAATGGCGAGCACCAGTACCGGCAAGGTGGCGAAGAGATCGATGATTGGCAGGCAATCCCAGGCGTAGCGGCCGAAGTCGAAAGGCCAGAGCAGCATCGTGCCGTAGCTCGTGCACGCATCGCAGAGCACGTGTGATAACGCACCCGCCAGGCCGGGCAGGAACAGGTCTCGCCAGTTGGCGTCCGGGCGGCGGCGGAAGAACCAAGCCGAGATCAAGGCGGCGAGTAGGCCCCAGACAGGCGCGAAGGCGAAGCTGTGCGTGAAGTGGCGATGCCAGCGGAAGGAGACGAGCGGGTCGCCGGCGGAGCGGATAAAGACGTCTAGGTCGGGGCCTTCGCCGGCGAGCAGGCCCGCGAGGGCGGCGGCGGGCAGGGAGGCGCCGGCGCGGCGGACGGCAATGCCGGCGGCAATGCCGAGGGCGGCGTGCGTGACGTTATCCATGCGATGAACTTACGAGCCTCCGTCGGGGAAGGAAGACGGACTTTCGTTTTTTGTCCCGGATTCTCCAATAGGCTGGAACCTGCGGGGTTTCCCTACGTCTAATAAAACACCCCCCATGAGACTGCTTTTCTCCGCCTTGGCGCTGTGCGCCGCTATCCTCAGTCAGGCCGCCGACAAGGATTACCCGCTCGCCGACGCCCAGGAGGTCCGCGCCCGCGGCGGCCTGCCGAACTTCTTCCTCAAGGCCCAGACAACCGGTGCCGAAGTAAAGATTGGCTACCTCGGCGGCTCAATCACCGCGCAGAAGGGCTGGCGGGTGCTGACCCTCGACCACTTCAAGAAGGCCTATCCGCAGTCGACCTTCACCGAGATCAACGCCGCCATCGGCGGTACGGGTTCGGACCTCGGCGTCTTCCGCGTGCAGCAGGACGTGCTCTCGAAAGGGCCGGACCTGCTCTTCGTCGAGTTCGCCGTGAACGACGGCGGTGCGGACCCGCAGCGCATCATCCGCGCGATGGAGGGCATCGTGCGCCAGACGTGGAAGGCGAATCCCAAGACCGACATCTGCTTCGTCTACACCCTGACGGAGTTCCTTTCCCCTGCGATGATGGAAGGCAAACTACAGCGCTCCGCCAGCGCCATGGAGAAGGTGGCCGACTTCTACGGCATCCCGACGATCACCCTCGGCATGGAAGTCGCGAAGCTGGCCAAGTCCGGCAAGCTGCTCTGGAAGGCGCCGTTACCGAAGACCGACGCCGACAAGGCCGCGCTCGGCGACAGGTTCGTCTTCGCGGGAGACGGCGTCCATCCGCATGACTCAACCGGCCAGGTGCTCTACACGCAGGCCATCATTCGTTCGCTGCCGGCGCTCGCCATTGCGAACCACGCGCCGACCGTGCACGTCAGTAATCTCGCCCTCAATCCGGCCAACTACGACCGTGCTACGCTTGCGCCGATCACCGCCGCCAAACTTTCCGATGGGCTCGTTCCGGCAGACATGAAGACGGATGATTACGCTAAGAGCTGGGCGAACCGCTTGCCGGCGATGGTCCGCCTCACGCAACCTGGCCAGAGCATCGAGTTCAAATTCAAGGGTACGCACTGCGCCGTGTACGACATTGTGGGCCCGGCCGGAGGCAAGGTCGCTGTGACTCTTGACGGCAAGAAGCCTTTCGTCGTCCAGCGGATCGATGCTTACTGCACTTATAATCGCCTCAGCACCTTCACGGTGGGCACCGACCTGCCGGAAGGTGTGCATACGGTCCGTTTAGAGCTCCTGGCCGACCCGATTGACAAGGCCGCCGTCCTGGCGAAGAACAAGAATCTGATCGATAAGCCCGAGCGCTTCGCCCCCCTGCATTTCTTCCCGGGCGCGCTGCTCATTCTGGGCGAACTGGTCCCTTAAAAGGACGCGGATCGACGCCCAGCCTTGACCGCCCCCTGACCCCCTCCAAAACTCCGACCCTCCCCACCTCACCCACACACCTATGCGTTTCGGCCTTAACACGTTCCTCTATGCCTCTCCGTTCACCAACGAGAGCGTCCATCTATTCAAGAAGCTCAAGAACTGGGGCTTCCACACCGTCGAGATCCCGATCGAGGATCCGTCGCATACCGACCCGAAGTTCCTGAAGGCCGCCGCCGCCAGCGCCGGCATCGCCATCGGTTCGATCTGCGCCTGCATGGGCCCAGGCCGCGATCTTCGCGGTTCCGCTCAAGATCAGGCCGCCGGCCGCAAGTACATCATGGCACTGATCGACCAGGCCGCCGTCGCCGGTTGCCCGCGCATCATCGGCCCGCTCTATTCCGTCGTCGGCCTCATCGGCG
>CALQQQ010000160.1 GCA_943332745.1 Opitutus sp. GAS368
CTCCTCGACCTTGCGGACCTCGGCGCGCGCAAACTGCTCACGCCCGAAGAGATCGCCTCGCTCCGACGCGGGAGCGACGGGCGCACCGACTACGGTCGCCTCTGGAACCAGCTGCGTCCCACGCTCCAGCTCGCCGCGCGACGCGGCGCCGCGATACTGAAGCAGAACGCTGCCTTCGTTCGGTTCCGAGAAAAACACGCCGGATGGCTCGATGCTTGGTGCCGCTTCTCCGCGCTACGCGAGGTCAACGGCTTCACCGCACCGGACAAATGGACAATCGACGAAGCTCCCGCCAGCTTGGTCGCGGAAGCTGAGGTACTGCAGTTCCTTTTCGCCGAGCAGTGGCGCGGGCTCCGCGACTACGCACAAAGCAAAGGTATTCGCTTCTTCGGCGACGAACCCATCTACGTCTCCGCCGACGGCTGCGACGCCAAGACACGCCCGGAACTCTTCCAACTCGACGAAGCCGGACGCCCGCTCGCCGTAGCCGGCGTGCCGCCCGACTACTTCGCCGCGGATGGCCAGCTCTGGGGTAATCCGCTCTATGCCTGGGACCGTCATGCCGCCGATGGCTTCGCCTGGTGGAAAGCGCGCGTGCATCACGACCTCGAGCTCTTCGATGCGATCCGCATCGACCACTTCCGCGGCATCCATGATTTCTGGAGCGTGCCCGCCGGGGCGCCCAATGCCCGCGAAGGCCAATGGTTCGATGGCCCAGGTCTCGCCTTCACTGGTGCGCTGGCCGGGCTCCCGCTCGTCGCCGAAGACCTCGGCTTGCTCTCGCCTGGCGTCGACGTGCTCCGTAAGGCCTCCGGTCTGCCCGGCATGTCGGTGCTGCAGTTTGGCTTTGGCGGTCCGCCCGAAGGCAATCCCCACTTCCCGACGAACATCACCGCCGACCGCATCGTCTACACTGGCACGCACGATAACGATACCGTCGTCGGCTGGTACGCACAGTCCTCAGCCGAGGAACGCACTCGAGTCGAGGGCGTCTTCGGCGCGATGAACGCGCCGCATATCACGCTTGCCGAAGCCGCACTGGCTTCGCCGGGGATCGCGGCCTTCATCCCCGTTCAGGACCTCCTCGGGCTGGGAGCCGAGGCCCGCTTTAATACGCCCGGTAATCCGCAGGGCAATTGGGCCTGGCGCATGAGCGACCTACAGCTCACCACACTCGCGGCGACAGCCGGCGCGTGGAAGCAGCGACTGAAGGCCACGCAGCGGCTCAGCGCGTAAGGCGGCGGTACTTCGGTCGACGAGGCGTATCCGACTCAAGACCGAGGCGCTTGCGTCGGTCTTCGAGGTAGTCGCCGTAGTTACCTTCGTGCCAGACCACCGTGCTGTTGTCTTCGAAGGCGAGGATGTGTGTGGCCACGCGGTCGAGGAACCAGCGGTCGTGCGTCACGATCACCGCGCAGCCGGCGAAGCCTTCGAGGGCGTCCTCCAGTGCGCGAATCGTGTTCACGTCGAGGTCGTTGGTCGGCTCGTCGAGCAGGAGCACGTTGGCGCCGGCCTTGATCAGGCGAGCCAAGTGAATGCGATTTCGTTCGCCTCCGGACATCACACCAACTTTGCGTTGCTGGACGTCGCCCGTGAAGCCGAAGCGAGCCGCGTAAGCGCGGGCTGGGACCATGATTTTGCCGAGGTGGACCATGTCCTGCCCGTCGGAAATCGCGGACCAGAGCGGCGCGTCCGCGGGGAGTGAATCACGGGACTGGTCGACGTAGGCGAGCTTGACCGAGTCGCCGACGGTGAGCGTACCCTTATCGGGCTTCTCCTGTCCGGTGATCATGCGGAACAATGTCGTCTTGCCCGCACCGTTGGGGCCAACCACACCGACGATACCGCCCGCCGGCAGCGTGAAGTTCACATCGTCCATGAGGATACGGTCGCCGTAGCCCTTGGAGAGGCCGCGGGCCTCGATGACCGCGCCGCCGAGACGGGGGCCGGGCGGAATCCAGATCTCGGCCGTCTTCTCCTGAAGGTTCTGATCCTGCGTGAGCATCTGTTCGTAGGCGCGGAGACGGGCCTTGTTCTTAGCCACGCGCGCCTTGGGCGAAGCGCCAGCCCACTCGCGTTCGCGTTCCATCGAGCGCGAACGGGCGGCGGACTGCTTCTCCTCCATCTCGAGACGCTGCTGCTTCTGCTGAAGCCATGAGGAATAATTGCCCTTCCACGGGATGCCGCGACCGCGGTCGAGCTCGAGGATCCAGCCTGCGACGTTATCAAGGAAGTAGCGGTCGTGCGTGATCGCGATGACCGTACCCTTGTAAGTCTGAAGGTGCCGTTCGAGCCAAGCGACCGTGTCGGCGTCGAGGTGATTGGTCGGTTCGTCGAGCAGCAGGATATCTGGCTCCATGAGCAGCAAGCGGCAGAGCGCCACGCGGCGTTTCTCGCCGCCGGACAACGCGGAGACCACCGCCTCGCCGGGCGGGCAGCGCAGGGCTTCCATCGCCATCTCGATACGGGCATCGAGATCCCAGCCCCCGCGCGTATCGAGGATCGTCTGAATCTCGCCTTGGCGAGCTAGGATCTTTTCTTGCTCCTTGGCGTCATCAATCTCTGAGACCTTCACGAACGTCTCGTCATACTCCTCAAGTAGGGCCTTCATCGGACCGGCCGCCTGCATCACGCATTCCTGAACCGTCAGGTGTTCATCGAGCCGCGGCTCTTGGGCAAGGTAGCCCAGCGTGTAGCCGGGCACCTGGCTGATGGCGCCGTCGAATTCCTTGTCTTCGCCCGCCATGATTTTAAGAAGCGTAGACTTACCTGAACCGTTCAGGCCAAGGACGCCGATTTTGGCTCCATAATAGTAGGAGAGCGAAATATCCCGGAAAACGGGTTTCTTTTCGAAGTACTTCGTGACCCCCGTCATCGTGAAGATTACTTTTTCGTCGGCCATGGGGGAAGGTTCCGTGAAGACCCCCGGGGGGCAAGCGGAACCCTCCGGGCGGGCGGGCTTACCGCACTTGACATCCCCCCGAGGGTGCCCAAGGTAGGCTTCAGTTCACCTTTACCGAGGTGGGTCCTGCCGGACCCGCTTTTTTTGTCCCCAAATCATTTCACCGAAAACCCGCACCCATCATCATGAGCGTCGATATCAAACCCTTCCTCCAATATCTCGAAAAGGAGAAGAACATTAAAAAAGAAGAGGCCTGCGCCCTCATCGTCGAGGCGATCAAGTCCTCCGTCGAGAAGTCCGTCATGGCCGGACAGAACGTGGAGATTAACGTCGACCCTGTGTCCGGCAAGCTCGACGCCTTCGTCGTCCTCCGCGTGACCGACTCCGTGTCGGATCCCCTCCAGGAGATCAACCCGGTCGCCGCCTCCCTCATCGAGGCCGACGTCAAGGTGGGACAGGAAGTCCGCAAGCCCATCAACGTGGCCGACCTCGGCCGTATCGCCGCCAAGACCACCCAGCAGTTACTCAACCAGCGCTTCCGCAAGATCGAGAAGGACCAGGTCTTCCAGGAGTATAAGGATAAGGTCGGTGACATTGTCACCGGCACCGTCCGTCGCACCGAGCGCGGCAATGTCGTCATCGAACTCGGCACCGCAGAAGCCGTCCTTACCCACAAGGAACGCTGCCACGGCGACGAATTCCGCACTGGCGACCGTATCCGCTGTCTCCTCCTCGAAATCCGCGAAGACCCCCAGCGCGGCCGCGAGTTCGTACTCTCCCGCGCCAACCCGGCGTTCGTACGCCGCCTCCTCGAGCTCGAAGTCGCCGAGATCGCCGACAAGACCGTCACCATCGCCGCCATGGCCCGCGACCCGGGCTACCGCACCAAGATCGCCGTCGACTCCCGCGACCCCAAGGTCGACCCCGTCGGCGCCTGCGTCGGCGCCCGCGGCGCCCGCGTCCGCAACATCGTCAAGGAACTCGGCGGCGAGAAGATCGATATCATCCGCTACCATGCCGAGCCGCTCAAGCTGCTCGAAGAAGCCATCCGCCCGGCCAAGCCGCGCAACGTCCGCATCGACGAGCGCACCCGCTCC
>CALQQQ010000161.1 GCA_943332745.1 Opitutus sp. GAS368
ACCACCTGACCCCCATGTCCCAGCCCCAGCCCGGCCCCGGCGAGAACGTCCTCTCGCTCCAGAACATCAGCCGCACCTTCTTCACGGCACTCCAGCGCCAGCATGACATGCTCGCCTTCAATATCGCCGGGTTGCATACCGCCGACCCGAAGGCCTACGAGCACTTCTCGTCCCTCTCCCGGGTCATGCCCGTGCCGCAGGCCCACCTACCAGCCGATCAAATGCGCGCCTACGCCCGCGGCCTGATGCTTCGCACCACCATCAATGACCTGCTGACGGTCTCCGCCGAATGCATGGTGCAGTGCCACCTACTCTGCCTCTTCATCCGTGAACAAGGCAAGAATCAGCGCCGCGACCCGCTGGTCGAAAAGATCATCGGCGAAAAGCAGCAGGCCTTCCAGAAAATGTCTCTCCAGGATCGCTTCACCGCACTGGAAGAAAATCTCGGCATCGTCTGTGAACTTGAAGATGGCGTCTTTAGCCTCGCCGCCGCGCTCCGCGTACTCGTCCGCGGCGGCCTCGTGACCAACGATGACATCACCCCCGACGGTTCGCTTACGCTGGAGTTCAAGGCGATGCAGGACTTTGAAGTCCCCGCCGAAGCGACGGACCCAGTCGAAGCCACCGCCGAAGCGACAGCCGAGATGGCACCCGGCGTAACCGTCCACACGTCAGGCGACGAGACCAAGTCAAAGACGGTCGCCCGCCTGACGGATACCGCCCGCACGTTCAAGCCGGGCGAGATGCTCGATCTGACCGACACCGAACTTCTTGGCCTGAACATTACCGTGGCCAAGTTCGTGGATGGACTCCTGCGCTCGGTCGACCATTTCGGTCGCGCTCAGCTCGGCGAAGGCGCCTAAGCGATGACCGAGCCCACGACACCCCTCCGTCGCGCCTGGCTCTGGGTTACCGCCGCCTATCTCTTCCAATCCATCCCGGCCGCCGTCCGCGACGAGGCCCTGCCCGTCGCCCTCAAGAACAGCGGTTACGCGGATAAGGATATCACACAGGCGGTCGCCTACCTTGGGCTGATCTTTGGCTTCAAGATTCTCCTGGCACCGCTGGTCGCCGCCTTCCGCCCCCGGAGCTTCATCCTGGTCTCCGAACTGGCAATCTCCGCGCTCCTCGGTGGCCTCGCCCTGCAACTGGCGGCGGAACACCCATCGTCACCAGCGATCATCGCCTGCCTGATCCTCCTGTCCTTTGTGGCCGCTGCGCACGACTTTGCATTGGACGGCTATTTCGTCTCCGCCCTCGATGACCGCTCGCGCGCCACGCACTCGGCCCTCCTTAACTTCGCCTCCAAACTCGGCATGGTGCTGGCCGGACCGGGCCTCATTTGGCTGGCCGGACGCATCATGGAATACGGGCCGCAGTCCACCGACGCTTGGTCCTGGGCGCTCATCGCCGCGGCCGCGCTGGCCCTCTTCGCTGCGCTGGCTAATGCCCTCGGGCTCCGGGCTGAACCAGCCCAAGTCACCGACGGTCGCACGGTCAGCGGACGTTTCCAGGACATGTGGTCGGGGCTGGGTGCGCTATTTCGCGACCCGCGACTCCTCGCCGTCCTCGGGCTAATCCTATTCTACCGCGCCAGCGAGATTCACATGGCACGGATCCTCCCGCTCTTCGCGACCTCGTCCACGCCAGGTGGACTCGCCCTCGGCAACGAAACCTACGCAGTCATGCGCATCGCGACCGCGGTGCTCGGACTGGCGCTCGGCGGCATCGTCGGTTCGCAGGTCGTCGCCCGCCTTGGCCTTGGCCGTTCCTTACTGCCCTTGGGTATCGCGATGCACCTGCCGCTAGCAGGAATCGCGTGGCTCGCTGCCGACGGCTCGCACAATCTGTGGCTTATTGGGACGGTGTTCTTCGTCGAATACCTCGCCTATGGCGCTGGCCTCTGTGCCTTGATCCTGGCGATGATGAAGCTCGCATCCGGCCCCGGGGCCGCGGTGCGCTATGCGGCCCTCTCCACCTTCGCACTGCTGGCCAACTATCTACCCGGGCTCTGGGCTGGTCACCTCTCCGATCGCCTTGGCTACGCTCATTACTTCCTATTTGCACTCAGCCTCGCGATTCCCGGCATCCTGTCGGCCTGGTTCGCGAAGCGATACTTCGAGGAAACCTGATTACTCCTTCGGAAGGACAATCAATTCCTGCTCGAACTTGAGATCCAGGTAACGCTGCGCAAAAGCCTGTACGGCGGCTTCATCGGTCAGGCTCATACGGCGTTCCCATTCGGCATCAAAATTGGCGCCGAGTCCGGCCACTTCGCGGACGAGCGCGCCCTGCATGCGGGCACCTGCGGACTGACGACCCTGTCGACGGGATACGCGCATGCGGCGCTTGGCATCCTCGATTTCGTTCGGGGCGAACTTACCCTTGCGGAGGCGATCGAGTTCTTGGCGCATCTCTTTCACAACCTCTTGGGCTGAGGCAGGCGCGGTGCCGGCGTAAAGGTAGAACATCCCTTGATCCACGACCTCGACGCGGGTGGCGCCGACGAAATAAGCCATCCCCTTCTCTTCACGTACCCGACGGAATAGCCCACTAGCCATACCACTGAGCAGTTCTTCGGTCACGTTTGCGGCGACGACCTCATCTGGCCCAAAACCGCAATGGGGGAAAGCGATGGCAACCACGGCCTGCTCACCCTGGGCGCGCTCGAGCAACTTGCTGGATGGAGCTGGCACATGCTTGGGCAAACCGCGGCGAGTGAGTGAAAGTTTCGGCAAGGAACCAAAACGGCGGTTGACGAACTCCATGACGGCTGGGCGGTCAAAGGCACCGCTGACGCCGACGACGATATTATCGGCGACGACTAGGGACTGATGCAGCCTCGCCAGATCGGACGGCTGAATCTTCGCTAGG
This sequence comes from Opitutus sp. GAS368, assembly GCA_943332745.1. Next base: position 2,875 of record CALQQQ010000161.1, read on the forward strand.
CTCTCCGGCGTACCGCAGGCGTCAATCGCGAGCGGATGCGTACCGAAATACTGGCGCTGAAGCTGTAGACGGGCCTTCTCGACGATGTCATCTTCGGCTTCGCGGCAAGCCGTGATGATGGCGGCGCGCTCTAAGTCGAAAGTCTCAGGCAGGATCTTGGGACCGAGGATACCGTCGGCGATGAGTTCAGAGATTTTTTCGAAATCCGAGCTGAGGGCCTCGCCCCAAAGACCGCAGGAGACCTGCGAGCCATGGTCCGCGAAGGTTGCGCCGATGCTATCAACGAGGTGAGCCACCTCTTCCTTGGTCCGATGCACATTATCGCGGGCAAACATGGTGCCAAGTAGGCCCGTGGTACCACGTTTCTCGGCCTCCTCGTAAGCGAGGCCGCCAGCGAGGAAGACGCCGATGCCGGCCTTCGGGATGGTGGCATCATGTTGCAGGACGATGCGGACGCCATTGTCCAAGGTAAAGGTCTCGAAACAGTCCGGCGTGACCGTCGCCGTGGCACTGACCACGGAGGGGTCGGCCTTACCGCCGCGCATGGTGCCGAAAGTGACATTGTCCGAACGAAGCCACTTGCGCGCCTCGCGGGTTAGGTCTTCCGCCCCGAGTTTGGCGAGATGCTCTACTCCGCGCTGCGGCCAGGAGATGTCATGGCCAATGGTGGCCGCATGGGCGACACGGCTCGTCAGACCGTGGATATTCTTCTGGCCATTGACCATGCCAACGACGGACTGGCGGCGGACCTTCTCAAACTGGGCCGGCGTGACGCCTTTCTGCAGGAGTCCGTCGACGACCTCAGCAATCGCCTGTTCCACCACGGGAGCGGAAGTACCCGCCTCACCCGTCCAACTGCACCAAGCGAGCCCGAGGTCACGGATACCGAAGCCGGAGGCGTCAATGCCATGGACGAGTTTGCGCTTCTCGCGGAGCTCACTCCAGAGCAAGGAACTATTGCCGGCACCGAGCACGCCGAGGAACAGATCGGTGGCGAGGCGACCTTCGTCGAAATATCCTGGGATACGCCAACAGGCGACGCCCTTGGAGGTGTTGACCTCCCGGATCAGATCAGCGCGCCGGACCCCGCCTTGGGGTGGTTCCTGGTGTCCCGCG
>CALQQQ010000162.1 GCA_943332745.1 Opitutus sp. GAS368
CAACAGCATCACCGGCCTGCGCAATCGCGTCCGGCAGGCGTCTTCATTGATCGATATCCAGCTGAAGCGTCGGGCTGACCTGATTCCTCCGCTGGTCGCCTGTGTGCAGGGCTTCCGTGTCCACGAAGCTTCTGTCCAGACGCTCGTCGCCGCGCTCCGCGCGCAGGCGGCTGGAGCCAGGCCTTCCGCAGTAGGGCCGATGCTGGTCGCGGTGGCCGAACAGTATCCGGAGCTCAAGGGGCAGCAGGCCTTCGCCGAACTCAGCAAGAACCTTGTCGAGACCGAGGATCGTATCGCGCTCGCCCGTGCCTACCACGCGAACATCGCGACGTTCTATAACACCCGCCTTGAGCGTGTACCGGACCGTTATGTGGCCGATATCGTGAAGATGAACCCGGAGCCTCTCTTTCAGGCCGAAGGATTTGAGCGTCAGGCGCAGAAGTTCGCCTTCTGATTAGGCCGCCCAGGCGTCGCGACCGAGGAGCTGCGAGCAGAGACGATGAGCTGACCAGAAGCCGTCCTCATGGAAGCCGTAGCGTTGCCAAGCGCCAACGAAGTGGGTGCGGGCTCCGCTCCGGGCGTTGAGTGCGGGAATCTCGGCCTGCGCCGCCAAGGCTTCGAGCGAGAACAGTGGGTGTTCGGTCGGGATGGTGCGGATGATCTTCGCGGGATCGACTTGGTCGGGGTGGTTAATCGTGACGACGAAGTCCCCCTTATCCGTGAGCCCTTGCAGCGAATTCATCCAGTAATGCGTCGAGGTCGCGAGGCCGCCGTCCTTGGCCCAGGTGCGATAGTTCCAAGAGGAGCGCGCCTTCGCGGAGCGGGGGAGCGGCCCCATGTCGGTATGCACGATGGCGACGTTCTGGTTGTAGGAAAAGGCGCCGAGTAGGCGGCGCTCTTCGGCGTCGGCGTCGGCCAGCAGCTTCAGTGTAGTATCGGCATGCGAGGCCATGATCACGCGGTCGAAACGTTCTTCACCCTGCGCGGTCGCGACGATGACCTGCGCACCGTCACGGCGGACGGAGGTGACGCCTTGGCCGAAACGGAAGTCGGCGGGGTGCGCCTTGAGCAGCGCGTCGACGTATGTGCGGGACCCGCCCTCGAGCGTTAGCCACTGGTGCTGGGTATCCAGGCCGAGGAAGCCGTGGTTATGGAAGAAGCGCATCAGCGCTGCGGCGGGGAACCCCAGCATTTTATCTGCCGGCGTCGACCAGACCGCCGCCGACATGGGGATTAGGTAGAGGTCGAGGAAGTCCTGGCCGAGGCCTTTCTGGGCGCACCAGTCGCGCAGGGAGGTCGTCTCGGCCTCGGCGGATTGCCACTCGGTCTTGGCGAGCTTATTAAATCTGTTGATCTGGAGGAGCAGTTTCCAGAAGCGTAGGCTGAAGAGATTCCAGCGTTGGGCGAAGAGATGATTCAACGAGCTGCCGCACCATTCGAGCCCGGTCGGGTCGTGGCGGACCGCGAAGGACATCGAGGTCTGCTTCGGCTTCACGCCGAGTTCCTTGAAGAGCCGGCAAAGGTGAGGGTAGGTCACCTCGTTGAACACCATGAAGCCCGTGTCCATTGGCAGGGAGCTGCCCGTGCTGGGTTCCTTGACGTCGATGGTGTGCGCGTGGCCGCCGGGTCGCTGATCGTGGTCGAAGACGGTGACGTCGTGATGAGCGTGCAGGAAGCGCAGGCAGCCGAGGCCGCTTACACCGGAGCCGACGATGGCGATCCGTTCACGCACGCGGAGCCGAGGCCTCCGCCTTCGTGCGTTCCGCCTCCTCGTAGACCGAAGCCGGCACGCCCTTCAGGCCCCAGATTAATCCCATCCACGACATCACCTTGAGCCCGTAATACGTCGGGTCGAACTCCCACCAGTAGAAGCCTTGCTTCGTCGTGGCCTGATAGCGGTGGTGGTTGTTATGCCAGCCTTCGCCGAGGGTGATGAGCGTGAGGATGAGTGAATTGCGGGATTCGTCGCCGGTGGTCTGGAAGCGCTTGGTGCCGAAGACGTGGGCCAGGGAGTTGATGCAGCCGGTGCCGTGGAAAAGCACGACGGTCGAGATGATGCCCCAGACGAGCAACTGCGGGCCGTTGGTGTCGTAGCCAGAGGCGCCGAGCCAGGCACCGACGCCGTAGATCAGGCCGCCGGCAAGCAACGGGATGAGAACGTCGAAGCGGTTGAGGAAGACGAGCTCGGGGTATTTCGCGAGGTCGGGGATTTTCGAGTAATCGGTTGGGAAATTCTTCTTTGCGGTGATCCAGCCGATGTGCGACCACCAGAAGCCGTCGACCACCGGAGAATGCTTATCGTCTTCCTCGTCGGAGTGTTTGTGGTGGTGGCGATGCGTGCAGGCCCACCAGAGCGCCCCGCGCTGGACGGCCAAGGCGGTCCAGACGGCCATCACGAACTGGAAGGCTCGCGAGGTGGAGTAGGACTTGTGCGAGAAGTAACGGTGCAGGAAGCCCGTGATGGCGAACATCCGGAAGAAGTAGAGGCCGACGGCCGTCCAGACGGCGATGGGGCTAGACCCGACCCAAATCACGGCGAAGCAGGCCAAGTGCAGTAGGATGAAAGGGATGGAACGGGCCCAATCCACCTTCTTGGGGGCGCTTTGCAGGGCTTCGACGCCCTCGGGGATGTGGTCCGCATCGAACCAGCGGATCAGGGCGCGGAAGAATCCGTCCTCGGGGCGCTGGGCAGGGGGGGTCGACATCTGGTTCGCAGTTAGATGGGGAGGGGGCGTTTCGCAACTGCTTTGACGATTTTGGCCCCCCGCCCAGAATCGTCCGGGTGGCAGACGGAAACCGCCCGCCGCTTCGCTCCTTTAATAACCTGAATATACCCGACGCCCATTCTGGCCAAGACTGGAGGGCCTGGTTTGCCGAACACGGCGCCCGGCTCCGGCTAATCGCGCGCCAGTGGACCCGGTGCGAGGCCGATGCGGACGACGTTTTGCAGGAGGCATTTGTACGCTTTTGGAAACACCAACGTCACCTGCCGGGGAACCCAAACGCCCTCGTGGTGACCTCCATTCGGCGGGCGGCCCTCGACCTCTTACGGCGGGGCGATCGGCGCTCGGCCCGCGAGAAAGTAGTTGGGGGCGACATGGATACGGTGACGTGGTTCGAGCCCGAGGCCGACCCGCGCTTGGCTGCTCTCGCCGATTCGCTTAGGCTCCTACCCGCCGAGCAGCGCGAGGTCGTGGTCCTCAAGGTCTGGGGCGACCTGACCTTCGACGAGATTGGCGAACAGCTTTCGATTTCTCCTAACACCGCGGCCTCGCGGTGGCGCTATGCCATGGAGGCCCTGCGCAAACACATCACCGCCCGCACCCATGACTGACCCCGACCACGAACTCGAACAGGCCCTGGCCTCGCTCCGCCCGCGCGTACCCGGCCCCGCCGTGACGGCTCGCATCGCCCACGACCTCGACACTTCGTCGTCTCGCCGCGGCCTCGTCATCGCCTGGTCCGCCGGATTCTCCGCGCTCGCTGCTGCCTTGGTGGCGGCCTTCGTCTTCCTCGGCGGTGTCGCCGAAACCGAGTCCCCAAACTATCAGCTTGTGCACGTCGAGCAGTCTCGCCCGGATGTGCAGTTTTTCCGTCCGGTGCAGATGGACGATGGTTCGTTCGCCCGCCCCGTCCGTGTGCGCTGGCAGGATACGACCCGCTGGGAAGACGCTCGCAGTAATACTCGGCTGATCAACTATCGCCCGAACGACCAGCTGACGCTGTTGCCGCTCGAAACCAACTGAACAAATCCTCCGCCCACCTTCGCTTACCTTTAAAGGCCCTACCATGAACTCCCTCCGCCAGATCCCCCTCCACATGCTCCTGCTCGCCGGGCTCGTCAGTCCGATGCAGGCCAAGAATAAGGATAATGAGACCCCCGCCGCCAAGGTTGCCGCCACCGACGAGGTCGCTTACGCCGGCCTCAATGTTGGCCCGCGCGGCGAGGCGGCTAACGCCACGGTGCCGGCCGGCGTCGGCATTCAG
>CALQQQ010000163.1 GCA_943332745.1 Opitutus sp. GAS368
CCGGAGTAAGCCATGCGCCTGACGCGCATCCGGGCCGCCGATTTCCGCAACCTGACCTTCGCGGACGTCTCCACCGACGCGCCGAGAGTCTTCCTGCTCGGCGATAACGGCCAAGGAAAGACGAACCTCCTCGAGGCCGCCGCGCTGGTCTCCTCGTTCCGTTCTTTCCGGACGACGGACATCTCGCCGCTCATCCGCTCCGGCTGCGCCGAAGCCCGCCTTCGGCTCGACGTCCGTCTCTCGCCAGAGGAAAACGCCGAGATCGAGATCCGCCTCGCAAAAGGCTCCCGCAAGGCCCTGCTCAACGGCACGCCCGTCGCTTCGGTCGCTATGCACCTCGGTCAGTTTCCGACCATCGTGTTCTGCTCCGACGACCTTCGCCTCGTGCGCGGTTCACCCTCGAACCGTCGTCGCTGGCTCGATGCTGCCATTGGCGGCACCGATGCCGCCTATCTCACCGCGGTCCGCGACTATGGCCGCGCGCTCGACGGACGTAATGCGTTATTAAAAGCCACCGTCCGCTCCGACGAAGAACTACGTGCCTTCGAGAAAGCGATGCTCGCACCGGCCCAACTCATCGCCACGACCCGCGCCCGCATTTTGCCCGAACTCGCCGCAACCTTGCGCGAAGCCTGCGCCCGCGCGGGCTTCCCCGACCAGGGTGCGGACTTGGCCTACCAACCCGACGTCGCCGCCGACCAGCTCGTCGAGATCTGGGCCAAGACGCGTGTCGCCGACCTCGCCACCGGCACAACCCTCCGCGGCCCACAGCGCGACGACTTCGGCATGCTCTTCGCCGGCAAGGATGCGTCCGACTACGCCTCCGAAGGCCAGCAGCGCCTGCTCGTCCTCGCCCTCTGCCTCGCCCGCCTCCAGCGCGACACCCTCCTCGCCCCCACCCCGCCTATCATCCTGGCCGACGATGTCCTCGGCGAACTCGACGATACCCGCCGGCGGGCCTTCTGGAACGAAGTCGGGGAAAAGCATCAGGTTATCGCGACTGGCACCGTCCCCCCGCCCTCTGGCGACTGGCTGACCTACCGGGTGTCTGGAGGTAGCTACGTGGAGGCCTGATTTTGGCGTTGTTTTATGGGAAACTGAGCCCTTGGATGGAAGGCATGTCGGACTTCCTTCTCTACGCCTCCGTGGTGGCCCTTTTCCTCGTCTGTATCCTCGTGGTCCTCGTGATCCTGATGCAGCGCCCCAGCGCCAACGCTGGCATGGGCTCGGCCCTCGGTGGCGGTGCCGCTGAGACCGTCTTTGGCGGCGAATCCGCGAACGTCCTTTCGAAGATGACCACGGCCCTCACCGTCATCCTCTTCATCTTGAGCTTCGGCCTCTACCTCGGCTTCGTCGCCGCGGACACGAATAAAAAGAAGGGGTCTGGTGCCCTCGGCGCCGGTGCCACCGCCCCCGTAGTCGCTCCAGCGGCTCCGACCGCCGCCCCCAAGGCTCCGGTTGCCACTCCGACCGCCCCTGCCCCTGCTGCCGCCAAGCCCCAGTCCACCCCGGCTCCAGCCGCTCCGACTCCGGCGAAGCCCGCCGCTCCGGCTCCGGCCAAGTAAGCCTGAGTGAGACCCCGACTACTCAGCCTGTCTGTCCGCTGGGTAGCGTGTCTCATCACACTCGGTTGCTGCGCGCAATCGCGGGTCCCGTCCGCCCCGTCGCTCGATCAGCTAACGCCCGAACAAGGACAGACTTTCCTCGCTGGCTTCCGGCAGGCCCGTCTCAGTGGTGATCTCTGCCTACGCTTCGAGATCATCCATAAGCCGCGTAAAGGCGAGTCGCTGCCCGCGGTCAAAGGCACGCTCTGGGCCTCATCGCAAGGCTCAGACCAACTCCTCCGCGGTGAAATTAAGGACGCCCAAGGTAAATCCGCCTTCGCATTCATCACGATAAAGTCTGGCAAAGAATCGCGCGGCTGGATCTCCCGGCACGGCGCACCCGCCCAAGAACTCAGCGGCAAGGCACCGCTGATCCCGCTGGCGGAAGGCCTACTCCTCACCCCTTTTGACCTCCAGCTGCCTTTCACGCAATGGCCGGCCACCGCCTATCTGAGCACGGAAAAACGCCGCCGGCCAGTGCATGTCTTCGATGCCCTGAACCTGCCTGGCCACGAACCCGCCAAGGTGAACTACGCCATTGATCATGTCTACGGCGTGCTCATTCAGGCGACCTGTTTCGATACGAACGGCCAAAAGACCCGCACGCTACAGGTCGAAGAATTCTCCAAGGTCGACGAGCAATGGATGCTCGCTGCGTGCAGCCTGCTCGACGAAAAAACGCGCGACGCCGACCTGCTCCGCATCACTGAAGCCGCGCTCGGCGAACATTTCGCACCGTCGATCTTCGAGCCCGCCACACTGACGCAACCCGCCGCCCAACCGGCCAACTTCAAAAAGTTGTGAAGACCCAAGTCACGACCACCCAGGTCGCCCGCTTCTGCGATTTACTCACCAACGGTAGAAACATCGCAGACTTCGAAGGTTCCCGCAATGGCCTCCAGCACAAGGGTACGCGCCCCGTGCGTAAGGTCGGCGCAGCCGTCGACGCGGGTGCCCAGGTCTTTGCGGAAGCTGCCCGCCGCGGTGTCGATTTCCTGATCGTCCACCACGGGATGTATTGGCGCCCGGTCTCGCCCGAACGCGAGGTCCAAGCATTGCGCAAGGCTGCGCTGAAGAAGGCCAACCTGTCTCTGTATTCCAGCCACCTGCCGCTCGATGCGCATCCGGCCATCGGCAACAACGCGCTCATCGCCCAGGACCTCGGCCTGAAGGTCGTGGATTGGTTCGTGGATTACGAAGGCCTGCCGATCGCCTGCATCTGTAAGGGAATCCCGCGAGCGACCCTGCGTAAGCGCCTCAAGGCCTCTTACCCGCAGACTTATAAGGGCATCGAGTTCGGATCGGCTAAGCCGAAGAAGATCGCGATTCTTAGCGGTAGCGGCCGCAGCGCGCTCAGCCACCTGAAGGCCGAAGGCTGCGATACGCTCATCACCGGCGAGCTACGCGAAGAACATATCAACGAAGCCCACGAGCAGGGCTGGAATCTCTATCCCTGCGGCCACTACGCCACCGAGACCTGGGGCGTGAAGGCGCTCGCCGCCGCGGTCGCCGCGGAGTTCGGCGTGAAGTGGGAATTCATCCCGACAGGCAACCCGCTCTAATGACCCGCGGACGGCTAGCCCCGACCCCGACCGGCTATCTGCACGTCGGCCACGCCCGCACCTTCGCTCTTGCCGCCGCCCGGGCCGCTGGCGGGACACTCATCTACCGCACCGAGGATCTCGACGCGGGACGCTGTCGACCTGAGTTCGCCGCGGCCGCAATCGAAGACTTACGCTGGCTCGGATTAAAGTGGACGGAAGGACCCGACGTCGGGGGTCCGCACGTGCCCTACGTCCAATCACAACGCCTGCCGTGGTTCCGGGAGGTCTGGCAGAAACTACAAGTCGCTGGCGTCATCTACCCATGCGACAATTCGCGTAAGGACGTGGAACGAAGCCTGACCGCCCCGCACGCCGAGGACGACGCTGAGCCAATCTTCCCCCCTGCCCTCCGGCCTCCGCTCGGCGCCGGCAGCGAAGCCCGCGAACCGGGCCCGACCAACTGGCGCTTCCGCGTGCCTGACGGTGAGACCATCACTTTCATCGACGCGCTCCAAGGCCCGCAGGCGTATGTCGCCGGACGTGACTTCGGCGACTTCCTCGTCTGGCGTAAAGACGGCTTCCCTGCCTATGAACTCGCCGTGGTCGCCGACGACCATGCCATGGGCATCACCGAAGTCGTCCGCGGCGCGGATCTGCTGCTATCGACCGCCCGTCAGCTCCTGCTGTATCGCGCGCTCGGCTGGACCGCCCCCGCCTGGGCGCACGCGCCGCTGATCGTCGACGCCGAGGGCAAGCGGCTCGCCAAGCGTACCGCCGGACTTTCCATCCGCGAGCTCCGCCAAAAAGGAAAGACGCCG
>CALQQQ010000164.1 GCA_943332745.1 Opitutus sp. GAS368
CACCCGGGCCCTGGCTGCTCATGGGTGGACTCGCGGCCGTAATCGGCTGGTTCGCCCGTCGACAAGCAATTATCGCGGGAGTCGCGATCGTGATCGCCGGTACGGCGATTGGCGCGGCGTGGCATCAGTTGCGCATGCCGCCGCAGACGCCAGCTATCGTCCGGCGTCCGTTTGTCGAAATGCCAATCCTCGTCGAACGTGCGACGCCGCGCAAAGAAGGCGACGGCTGGACCGGACTCGGCTGGATCACCGATCGCGACGGTAGCCTGTTCCGCCGTCGCGTCGCGCTCTCTGTTCGCGGAGTCTGTCCGGCCGAAGGGGTCGAACTGATGATTGCCGGCGGACTAACGCCGATCTCGGCCGACGCGGACGGCTACGATGCCTGGCTACGCTCGCAGGGCGCGACACTCAAGCTGCGTGGTGGGCGCGTGCTCGGCGAACTGGCTCCGCCGTCGCACTTTGCGGTCTGGCGGCAAGCCCAGCAACGTCGGCTAGACACCTGGCTACGGAAGCTGCCTTGGGATGACCCAGACGGAGGGGCGCTACTCGCTGCGACAATGCTTGGGCGGACCGCGTTATTACCGGCGGACGCAAAGGAGGCGTTCGCGGCGACGGGCACCCTGCACCTGTTCGCGATTAGCGGTCTGCATATTGCCGGTATGGCCGCGGCCTTACTCTGGCTCGCCAAGCGGGCGCGCCTGCCGGAACTCCCGTCCGGCTTGGTCATTCTCGCGCTCCTCTGGCTCTACGTCCAAGTGACTGGCGCTTCACCCTCTTCGGTCCGCGCCTGGATCATGGCGGCCTTCCTCTGGGGTGGGCGGGCCAGCGATCGCGATACGCCACCCTTGCAGTCGCTGGCGCTCGCCTGTGCCGTCACGCTCATCCTCTCGCCCGAAGCCTGCGCGGACGCCGGCTTCCAGCTCAGCTACGCAGCGGTGCTCGGAATCATCGCCGCCGGCGGGCCGGCGGCGAATCTCTGCGCGCAACCCACGGAAGCAGAGCGCCTAACGCCGGTTGCAGCGCAGACTCCGGCGCTGAAGCTACACTGGTGGGCGCGCAAGTTCCTGCTCGGTGGCCTCTGCGTTTCACTCGCGGCCACGATCGCGGGGGTGCCGCTCACGCTCGGGCTCTTTGGCTCGGCCAGCTGGGGCGGTGTCTTCGTGAATCTCGTACTGGTGCCGCTCTCGGAGATTCCGCTGATGCTCGGCATGGCTTCGGTCGCATGCAGCGTGAGCGATTGGCTCACGTTGCCGGCGACCTGGCTCAACGGCCTCGCCGCCGCGCTGCTTCACCTGATGACCTGGATTGCGCAGGCGTGCGCGCTCGTTCCATCCGTGAACCTGGAGCTAGCCCTCCCACATCGCTGGCTCGGACCGCTGGGCGGTGCACTCCTCGCATTGGCCTTCCTCTCCCAGGCCCAATCCAAAAGCCTGGCACGCCTGCTCGGAGTTCCCGCCATAGTATTGGCGGGCTGGTTGCTGCTGGTATTTTTTCTTCATGCCTTATCCTGACCTTGCCAGCCTAGAGCCAGCAGGAAAAGTTCAGGCATGTCCCCGACTTCGCTCCGCTCGCTCGCCGCGTTCGTCCTGACCGCGCTGGCGACCCCCTCGCCCGCCGCTCCGCAAGAATGGTCAGGCATCTATCCGGAACTGGCCTATTTCAATAACGAGGGCGAGTGCGGCACCGGCGCCGTCGTACCTTGGGCGGACCGCCTCTGGGTCATCACCTACGGACCGCACCTGCCATATGGCTCGAGCGACAAGCTCTACGAGATCACGCCCGACCTGAAGCAGATCGTTCGCCCCGAAAGCGTCGGTGGCACGCCGGCAAACCGCATGATCCACAAGGAATCCAATCTGCTAATCATTGGACCTTACCTCATCGGCGCCGAACGCGACGTACGCGTGATCCCACCGAAACTCATGCCAGGTCGCCTGACCGGCAACGCCCGCCACCTGACCGACCCAGCGAACAAGATTTATTACGCTACGATGGAAGACGGCCTCTATGAGGTCGACGTCCGCACGCTCGCGGTGAAAGGCCTCATCAAGGAAATCATGAACAAGCCGAAGCCCGGCCAGACCGCGGAGGTCAGCCCCGCGACGATCACCTCCACGCTATCCGGCTATCACGGCAAAGGACTCTACTCCGGCCAAGGCCTGGTTATCCTCGCCAATAACGGTGAACGCAGCCCTAAGGCGCTGCTCGACCCGACGATCGTCAGCGGCGGCCTCGGCTCGTTCAACGGCGAAGGCAACTGGTCACTCATCCGTCGCAACCAGTTCACCGAAGTCACCGGCCCCGGCGGCCTGACCGGCAACGCCGATCCGGCGAAGGACCCGATTTGGACTGTCGGCTGGGATTTTCGTTCCGTGATCCTCATGGTGATGGAAGACGGCAAATGGACGAGCTACCGCCTACCCAAGGGCAGCCACTCGTATGACGGTGCGCACGGGTGGAACACCGAGTGGCCACGCATCCGCGACATCGGCGAAGAAGGTTCACGCCTCATGACCATGCACGGCCTCTTCTGGAAATTCCCGGCCAACTTCTCGTCGAAGCATTCCACCGGCGTCGCGCCGCGCTCCGCCTACCTCAAGGTCATCGGCGACTTCACGCGGTGGCAGGACCGACTTGTCTTCGGCTGCGACGACACGGCCAAGTCCGAATTCCTCAACAAGCGTCCCGCCAAGGGCGCGCTCGCTGGCCCCGGCCAGTCGCAGTCCAACCTCTGGTTCACCGCGCTCGACGCGCCGGACAAACTCGGCCCGGCCATCGGTCGCGGCAGCGTCTGGGTGGACGAACCCGTCCAGGCCGGAGTGCCTTCGGATCCGTTCCTGCTCGCGGGCTTCGCCAAGCGCTCGGTCTTCCTCTCGCACGATTGCGTCAGCACGACGACCTTCAGCCTGGAGATCGATGAGCGTGGCACCGGCGAGTGGAGAGCCTGGCGTGACGTGACCCTGAAGTCCGGGGAAAGCTCCGCGTGGCTCGAGATTCCGGCAGCACACCCCGGCGCCTGGATTCGCGCGAAAGCGGACCGCGATATCGCCAAGGCCAGCGTCACCTTCCAATACGCCGCGAAGGATGAACGCGTCACCGAGCGCGGCGCGCTCTTCAAGGGACTCAGCAAGGCCGGCGAGTCCTCCTCACAGGGCGCCTTCCTGCTCACGCGCGGCGCGAACCTCCGCACGCTCTCGGTGCTGGCCGCGACCGTAACGCCCGACCAGACCACCCTCGGCGAAGCCTACGAACTCTCCGCCGACCTTAAGCTCACCAAGCAGAAGGATCCTGAGGTCGCCGCCTACGTAGTGAAGAATACGCCAATCCCACAGGGCATCGTCACCACTGACGAAGCCTCCGTCATCTTTGAGGAAAGCGGCGTGCGCTGGCGCCTGCCGCGCTCGTCTTCGCCGGCTCAGGACGCCCTGCTCGCCCGCAGTGCCTTACGCAAGGCACGCGAAGTGTGCACCGAGCGCGACCTACTCCAGGCCCACGGAACCTTCTACGAACTTCCCGCGCTGAACGCCAAGGGCGCGATCCGCATGCGCCCGATTGCAACCAGTGATATCACTGTCCATGACTACTGCTCCTACCGAGGCATGCTGGTGCTCAGTGGTATCTCGCCCGAGGCCGCCAAGAACGACCGCCACATTATCCGTTCCGAAGACCGAAAGGCCGCCGTCTGGGTCGGCGCCGCCGACGACCTTTGGCAGCTCGGAAAACCGCGTGGCTTCGGCGGTCCGTGGAAGAGCAGCGATGTCGCCGCGGGCAAGCCTTCGGACCCCTACCTCATGACCGGCTACGACAAGAAGCGCCTCATGCTCGCCAACCATGGCGACGTCGAAACGACCATCACCGTCGAGCTCGACGCGGCTGGTGATGGCCGCTTCGCGGCCTACCAGAGCTTCAAGCTCGCCCCAGCCGCAAAGGAGATCTTCGAGTTCCCCCACTGGATCAATGCCTA